>CAYPVA010000095.1:0-7591 GCA_964414045.1 uncultured Lishizhenia sp.
CATAGCTCAGCTTGTTTATAAAAATGAATAATGTGTGTAATGATTATTCACAAAGATGTAGTTAAATCAATGGTTCGATTTACGGCATTTTGTTTATGATTTACATAATTCGCACCTTACATTTATATAAAAAATCGCAGGTTAATTGCAAGCATTAGCCCCATAAAAACAAGATATTGCGGCATGCAATATTCAGAAAAAGAGCAGGGTTTAAACCAGCAAAAAGCCAAGCAATTACAGGCTATTCACGGTAAAAACCAGAGTAGTATCGCGTCTCAAAACAAGACCTTGCGCCACCTCATTCAAATGGGTACTGATCCTTTGTTTTTGTTATTAATTATCTGTGGCGCATTGTATTTTATTCTCGGTGATTTTCAAGCGGGGTCAATTTTCTTAGGTTGGACTGTTTTAGTTGGCTCGAGCACACTTTATCAACAGTATAGAACACAGCACGCTTTGGCGGCTTTGCAAAAATTAGCACCCGCAAAAAGTATGGTTATCAGAAATGGGCACACCCTACAGATTGATAGCATAGACCTCGTTCCTGGTGATATTGTATTGCTTACTGAAGGTAACAGGATTGCTGCAGATGGCATTTTATTAAGCAAAACAATCCTAATTGTGGATGAATCCATACTTAGTGGAGAGGCTCAAGCTGTCCAAAAATCTGAAAGAGAAAATCAATTGTATAGCGGGACGCTCATTACAAAGGGGAACGGCCTCATGAAAGTAACGGCTATTGGTGACCAATCTACCATCGGAAAAATCAACCTTCTTTTGAAAGTTCAAGCTCCTGAATTGAGTTCACCGATTAAAAATCAAATTAAAAAACTCGTCAGATACCTCTTGCTTACTGCGATTGTTGTCTGCGTAGTCATCACCTGCACTTATACCTTGCTGCGATCAAATTTTATCACCGCATTTTTGAACGGACTTGCAGCCGCAATGGCCATCCTGCCAGAAGAATTCCCCTTGGTTTTCGGACTCTTTATTAGCCTTGGCGCTTGGCGCATGGCCAAACAAAAAGTACTCACCAGAAACCCTGGGGTGATCGAATGGCTTGGCTCAGCAACGGTGCTTTGTACGGATAAAACAGGTACGCTTACCGAAAATAAAATGAGTGTACACACCTTGTCCACTCCTCATTCAACGCTCTCCTTTCAAACCCTTATACCAATAAAAGAACCTGAACTCCTTATTCTAGCTTACAGCGCCCTGATGGCTACACCCAAAAGAAGTCACGATGCAATAGAAAGAGCCCTGCGCTCACAACTTTCATATCTTTCAACCGGCGAAATGCCTCCTGTTGTAGAAGAATATGAATTGAGTAGCGTATGCCTGGCCACGTCACTTTGTTACTTGAATCCAAAAAAAGGTTATGATGTGTATAGCAAGGGGGCACCTGAAACCATATTAAACTTATGTTACTTGACCAAAGAGGAGCAAGTTTCGTATATCAGTCAAATTGAAAAAATGGCCAAGAATGGCCTTAGGGTACTTGGTTTTGCAAAGGCACATTGGCCAGAAACCGTTCTACCCAAAAGCCAAAAAGACTTCAAATTTAATTTTCTCGGTTTTATTGGTTTTGAAGACCCCCTCAGAAGAGGAGTAAAAAAATCTGTACAAAAATGCAAAGATGCCGGAATCCGCGTCATCATGGTAACGGGCGATTATCCGCAAACAGCAAAGAGCATTGCCTTTAAGGCAGGTTTTGACGCAGGAATTGAAGTCATTCATGGAAACGCTGGGTGTTTTGATGCAGCACTTAAGAAAGTAGTAGAAAATCCAGAATTTTCCGTGCTTGCCAGAATAAATCCAGGGCAAAAACTTCAACTTGTTTTAGCGCTACAGGCAAAAGACGAAATTGTGATCATGACTGGCGACGGCGTCAATGATGCACCGGCTTTAAAAGCGGCAAAGATTGGCATTTCAATGGGATCTAAAGGCTGCGACGTCGCAAGAGAAGCCTCGAGTCTTATTTTACTCGATGATAATTTTTCACATATCGTTGCAGCAATCCAACTCGGACGAAACATCTTGGATAAACTTCAAAAAGCACTATTATATATCCTAGCCATTCATGTCCCGATCATCGGCATATCTGTTTTGCCAGCCTTTTTTTCAAACATTCCAGTATTGCTGATGCCCATGCATATTGTACTTCTCGAGCTCATTATTGATCCTATCAGTACGCTGGCTTTTGAATCTGCAAAGGCTGAAAATGACCTCATGCAACAACCTCCCCGAGACCCTAAGCAACCATTTTTTGGCAAGCAAACCATGTTGCAAAGTATCCTTTATGGCTTGATTATCTTACTCAGTGTTTGCGCCACTTTGATCACTGCGCAGCTTTTAAACGAGACGCCGCAAACCATTAGGGCACTTTGCTATGGCACACTGATGTTTGCCAATTTGCTTTTGGTGTTACAAGTACTTCACCGATCAAAAACAGAGTGGCAAACGTTATTAGACAATAAAGCGATCATCTGGATCATCTTTGCTATAGCCTTAACTGCTCTTTTAGCAGCTTGGTTTGTGCCATTTTTTCAAAACTTATTTTCATTTGAGCCACCACATTGGAAATCCATTGGCTATGCACTAGGCTATGCGATTCTTGGGTCCTTCATGATGCGTTGGGTAAAGGCAAGTTTACGCCACAAAAAAAAAGCCCCAATAAATTGAGGCTTTCTGAAATAGGGTAGGGAATTGAATTATTGTAAATCAAAGCGATCTGCCATCATGACTTTATTCCAAGCAGCAATAAAATCCTTGATGAATTTTTCCTTGGCATCTGAGCTTGCATATACTTCAGCGATTGCGCGCAACTCTGAATGAGAACCAAAGATTAAATCTGCACGCGTTGCTGCATATACAACAGCACCCGTTTTGCGCTCGCGGCCTTCGAAAAGCTCTTGATTGTCGTCTACTGGCTTCCATACAACGTTCATGTCTAATAAATTGACAAAAAAGTCATTGCTTAGCGCACCCACATTTTTAGTGAAAACACCTTTGTTAGAATCGTCGTAATTAGTACCCAAAACGCGCAGGCCGCCAATTAATACGGTCATTTCAGGCGCCGTCAGATTGAGCAATTGTGCTTTGTCAACCATCAATTCTTCTGTAGACAAGGTGTATTGCGTTTTCTTGTAGTTTCTGAAGGCATCAGCCATCGGTTCGAGCACAGCAAAAGAAGCCACATCTGTTTGTGCTTGCGTTGCATCCATGCGCCCAGGAACAAACGGCACACTTGCACTCACTCCGGCATTTTTTGCTGCTTGCTCGAGCGCCGCGGCGCCACCCAAGACAATGAGGTCAGCTAAAGAAACTTTTTTGGCGCCGCTCTTGGCATTGAAATCTTTTTGGATTTGTGTGTAAACCGCCAACACCTTTGTCAACTGAACAGGATTATTAACGGCCCAATTTCGCTGTGGCTCAAGTGCAATGCGCGCACCATTGGCGCCACCCCTGCGGTCTGAATCACGGTAAGTAGAGGCTGAAGCCCAGGCAGTTTCAACGAGCTCACCAATACTTAAGCCCGATTTTAATATTTGCGCTTTTAAATTTGCGATATCGTTTGCATCAATTACAGCATGATTCAATACTGGAATAGGATCTTGCCATATAAGGTCTTCTTTTGGCGCTTCAGGCCCAATATAACGTGTTTTAGGCCCCATGTCGCGGTGCGTCAGTTTGAACCAAGCTTTCGCAAAAGCTTCTTCAAAAGCTTTCGGATCGTCCATGAATTTTTTAGAAATGGGTCCGTAGATTGGATCAAAACGGAGCGCAAGGTCTGTGGTAAGCATGGTAGGCTTGTGCTTTACATTCGGATCAAAAGCATCCGGAATAAAGGCATCAGCATCTTTAGCTACCCATTGCTTGGCTC
Organism: uncultured Lishizhenia sp.; assembly: GCA_964414045.1. Lineage (GTDB taxonomy): Bacteria > Bacteroidota > Bacteroidia > Flavobacteriales_D > Crocinitomicaceae > UBA952. The sequence continues at coordinate 3,884 of CAYPVA010000095.1, forward strand.
CGGCTGGGCTCGTGGTGAGCTCCCATTCGTAACCAAATAGAATTTGAAAATAGGAGTGGGTCCAGCGCGTAGGTTGTGCGGTCCAGGTAACTTCCAAGCCAGAAGTGATGGCATCTTTTCCTTTTCCCGATTTATAGCTTGAGGTCCAGCCGAACCCTTGCTCTTCAATAGGTGCTGCCTCTGGCTCTTTACCAACATGTGATGTTGGACCTGCGCCGTGGGTTTTTCCGAAGGTATGTCCGCCGGCAATTAATGCTACGGTTTCTTCATCATTCATTCCCATGCGCCCGAATGTTTCGCGGATGTCTTTGGCCGATAACAGCGGATCAGGATTTCCATTAGGACCTTCCGGATTCACGTAAATCAGACCCATCTGAACAGCCGCTAAAGGGTTTTCGAGCAGCCTACCCTCGGCATAGCGCTGGTCATCGAGCCATTTGGTTTCTTTCCCCCAATACACATCGAGTTCTGGTTCCCAAACATCGACACGACCCGCAGAGAAGCCGTAGGTTTTAAAACCCATTTCCTCGAGTGCTACATTTCCTGCCAAAACCATGAGGTCCGCCCACGAAATTTTGTTGCCATATTTTTGTTTCACTGGCCACAACAAACGACGCGCTTTATCTAAATTTCCGTTATCAGGCCAGCTGTTTAACGGCGCAAAACGTTGCTGCCCCGCTGAAGAGCCGCCACGTCCGTCGCCCGTACGGTAAGTACCCGCACTGTGCCAAGCCATTCGGATGAATAATGGGCCATAATTGCCAAAGTCTGCTGGCCACCAATCTTGCGATTCCGTAAGCACTTTCTTGATATCAGCCTTCAAAGCATAGTAATCCAGCGTAGAAAAGGCTTTTTGATAATCAAAATCCGGGCCCATCGGATTGGACAGGTTAGCATGTTGGCGTAAAATCGATAAATCAAGTTGATTTGGCCACCAGTCTCTGTTGGTTGTCCCGTTTGAATTTACCACAGGATTTACATGAGCTCCCGAAGCCGCGGCTGTACCAGCTCCGTGCATCACCGGACACTGTCCAGGTGGAGGTGGTGGAGGTGGGGGTGAATTTTTCTTTCCTTTCTGTGCGGCCAGGCTCAGTGCCAAGCCAAAACTCAGGCATAAATAAACTGTTTTCATGGTGTCTTGATTAATGTTTGTTCAAAAATAAACCAACCAAGACCTTAATATTTATCAATTGAATTTATAAGTTTATAAATTCCTTCTATATTACTTCACCACAAATTTACAAGCGCCCGCAGGCGTTTTTAAAAAGTAAATACCTGTTACCAATTCAATCGGAAGAGACTGAACGCCTGGCTTTAAATTGCCATTTTGAATGGCCACCCCGTCAAGCGCGCAAATTTCATAGGCTATCGTTTCATTCGACGGATTGTTGCAATTTAGAATTCCATCGACTGGATTGGGCCATAAATGAAATTGATTTGAATTCGTTTGAAAACTTTCATTGGCTCCTATTTTTATGGGGACCAAATTTGAACCAAGAAGGTTGTCATTGCGCAAATCAAAATAGGAAACAGTTAAAAAGGAATCAAGGAGTGTTGAACTTTTGACAAGTACATCAAAACGCTCCCCAGGGTACACATCAAGAATCCCTGAGCTTAAGTTATTTGGTATTCGACGGCCGTCAGAATTCACAATACTAACCTCTAGAATGGAAGGCAAGGTATATTGAACGCGACTGTAACTTACATTAGCAAAACGCAAGGCAATAAAAGTATTGAGTTGGCCAATAATGTCGTGATCACCGCTCTGCAATTGAGCACCACTTTTTCCATTAATCATGAAGTAATTGGCTTCATATAAATGAAAGGGGCCTGGTGAAATAGGATTTTGATTCCAATTGAGGTTAAACTCAGATGCAAGTAGCGGATATTCTTCGGAATAGACCGGCGTATTGGTATTCAAAGTACCCGTACCACCCGGCGGGTCAACGATGACCATTCCGTACATGCCCATTGCCAAGTGAAGTGTTGTCAAGACATGACAATGGTACAAAAATGTGCCAGCATGCGTGCATTTAAATTTGTAGTCAAAAGTTTGATTAGGTAGGATATCTTGTGACGTATGGCCCACACCATCATTTGCCTGATTGACATCCAGACCATGAAAGTGGATGGTATGCATTTCTGGTGAATTATTCTTAAAATGAACAACGGCGCTGTCACCTTCTTTAAAACGGAGTATTGGGCCCGGTAAAAATATTTTATTTCCGGGTAAAGGGGGCGTGTTGTCGCCGTAGCCCCAAAATTCAACCTCAGTTCCATTTTCTAACTCATAAACACCATTCATTCGAGCTTGCAGCCAATACTCAACGTTGGTTTGCCCGTTTAAATAAAAACCGAGTAACAGGATCAATATGCTGAATAGTAACTTCATATCTATGGTTCTATCATCAACATGGTCATCATTCCGCCTGGATATCCTCCATTGCTCGTGTTGGCTGTCAAATTGTGATCATGTACAGGGTAGGACCCCGGTTTGTCTGGAACTAATAAAAGTATCATGGCGTCATTTTGCAAAATAGGCCCTGAATCTTTCTCCCAATTGATGCGATTTGGCAGTTTTGTGCTGTGAATGATTTTAAAATGGTATCCGTGAAAATGTAGCGCATGTGGCATTGAACCAGCATTGACCACACTGATATAAATGCTATCACCAACATGTCCGTGCACAAGCCCAAGCGTATCGTTCATATTCAAAGGATAATCCGAACCATTGATCGTAAATACATTAGGTCGGTATGGATTGGGGAAAGCACCACTGTTTTGCCCCACAAATTGCGCATTGATATTTGCTTGAGTATCCCAAAGCTCCCAATAATAGTTTTGGGAATTGGATACTCCAGAAATGATGGAAAAACTACCCCCCAATAGCTTCCCAGAAAAATCTTGGCAAACGAGCGTGTAAATTTTAGTTCCGCTAATATTTCTGGTAATGGTTACCTCTGCGAGCGCTGGCACTACCACACCAGATAATTGATCATTCCATGCTAATTCGTGGGCAATCGTGTCTAGATTGTGAATCGCAATTTGTAAAGAAGAAGTTTGATTGCTGTAATATGGGGTTGGGTGAATGTCTTGCATGGTATCCAGACGTATAGTAGTTTTATACACACTCTCCGTTGCAATTTGATAATTCGCTGTTCTAATATAGATGTCTAATGCACTTGCATCAGCAGCATAGAACAGAATGGCACAAAGGAAAGTGACCCAAGACTTCATGATGTAAAATTACGGCTTATCTCAACACTTTATAAAAAACCATAACCGGAAAATGATCTGAAGGATAACTGAGGCCGAAAGTTGCGGTATCCACCTTGCATTCCAAAGGTATAATTCTGTCTGAGCCAAAAATATAGTCGATGCGCTTGTCGTCTGATGAAGTTGATGTAAAACCATTAAATGTGGTGGGCAAGCAGATTTCATGCAATTTTTTGCCTCGCATTCGATCAGGGATTTGAAGACAAGAAAAATCTTTGAATCTCGTCCTGATCAACGCAATACCGTTATCAGTTTCCTCCATATTGAAATCGCCTAAGAGAATGACTGGTGCACTTAGATCATTCACATATGCTTCAATTTGAGCTAAAATCAACTCAGCGGAACGCAGGCGCGCCTCCACACCAACATGATCAAAATGCGTATTGAAGACCCAAATGAGTTCTTGCGGGTTATTTCTTTTTTTCAAGAGCA
>CAYPVA010000096.1:0-7367 GCA_964414045.1 uncultured Lishizhenia sp.
AAGTCAGTTATCAAAATAAGCAACTTTTCAGTCTAGATAAAAAAACAGGAAAACGAAGGGTTTACCTTGACGCCATTGCAGGGCTTTCCTCGATACAACGACAAGCGAATGCACAGTACGTGGCATTTTTATTAGAAGGACAATGGTTTCAATTAGATCTCTTGAATGGCCAATTGACGCAACTGACTGCTTTGAGCACCCATACCGCGCCCAAAAAGAAAGCGTCGACAGCATTAGAAGACGAACAAAAAGCACTTTTTTTGTATTTGCAAAAACCAAAAGCTAGCCAGTCACCTGACCAAACGATATATCTCGGGTTTGAGCCAGCCACAATGCAACTTGACCCAACAGCGCAATTTGTTTTAGCACTCAGGCATACTGAGCACAAAGAAAATTACACTGATGTTACAAAATTCGTAACTAAAAGTGGGTATACAGAGTCACTGAAAGCCAGGGCGAAGGTGGGGCAAGAAGATCCGGAAGAAGCCCTGTTCTTAATCCATCTTTCGAGCAAGAAAATCCAGCAAATTGATTTTTCAAAACTTAGTACTTACAAAGAAGGCCGCAGGTTGTTTATCCACGCAGCTATTTTTGCAAAGTCGAAAGCAACTGCCCTGATTGATGTCAGAAGTGCCGACAACAAGGACCGCTGGATAGTCTTGTTGGATTTGAATGCGGCACAAATTACAGAGCTAGTGCACCAACACGACGACGCCTGGATCGGTGGGCCGGGTATTTCCTCCTGGAACATGGAGTCTGGTGTATTGGGTTGGCTAATTGACGGTACATCATTTTATTACCAAAGCGAAGAAACAGGCTACTCACACTTGTATTGTTTCGAACTAAAAACTAAAAAAATCAGTGCGCTCACTACAGGTAATTTCGAGGTTCATAGCGTGCATCTTTCTGTTGATCGCAGTAAGTTCTTTCTTACCTGTAATAAAACACATCCGGGTAATCGCGATTTTTGGGAATTGGATATCAGTAGTAAAACGCTGAAGCCTATTTTAACCAAGGATGGTTTTCACGAAGTGTACCTATCTCCAAATGAGTCAGATTTGTTGGTGCGTTATAGTTACACCAATCGTCCTTGGGAATTGTATTTGGCTAAAAGCCAAAGCAATACGAAATGGCAACAAGTCACTTCATCAAGCACCGCGGCATTCAATGCATATCAATGGATAGATCCAAAAATAGTAACGATCACTGCTTCAGATGGTGTTGAAATTTATGCGCGCTTGTATGAGCCACAGCAAGCACTGAAGACAGGAGCGGCAGTTTGCTTCGTTCATGGTGCAGGATACTTGCAAAATGCACACAAAGGTTGGAGTCATTATTACCGTGAATACATGTTTCATCATCTACTGCTCGAAAAAGGCTATACGGTAATCGATTTAGATTATCGGGCTAGTGAAGGCTACGGACGTGCTTATCGAACGGCTATTTACAGACACATGGGAGGCCGCGACCTCGAAGATTATACAGATGCAAAGAAATATTTAGTGACACAAAAGGGAATAGACCCGAAAAGGGTAGGGATTTACGGAGGATCCTACGGCGGTTTTTTGACGCTCATGGCCTTGTTTACCAAACCAGGAGAATTTGCTTGCGGTGCTGCGCTCAGGTCCGTGACTGATTGGGCACATTACAACCACGAATACACAAGTAATATTCTCAATGACCCAGAAACAGACCCCGAGGCCTACAAACTTAGCTCCCCGATTTATTTTGCTGAGGGCCTCCAAGATCCATTGCTGATGTTACACGGAATGGTCGATGACAATGTGCAATTTCAAGATATTGTGCGGCTCAATCAGCGCTTGATAGAGTTGGGGAAAACAAACTGGAATTTGGCAGTTTATCCAGTGGAGGCGCATGGTTTTACGGAACCAAGTTCCTGGACTGATGAATACCGCCGAATCCTAGAATTATTCGAAACGTATTTAAAGTAACTAAACGCATTTAAATTATAAAGTTCTATATGAATTTGAGAACAGAATTTCTATACGACAAACAACAAATGCTAAAGCAGCTCGACGTGCTTCAAGTGCTATATCCGAGCTTGACTTTGGCGCAATATGCTACTGAACTAGACCTTATGTTGCCGCATAACTATAGCCAACTTGCGGTTTTTGACCAAGACGATTGCATAGCCATTTGTGGTGTCTGGATCGGCAACAAATTATGGATTGGTAAATACCTTGAGCTCGATAATATCGTGGTTGCCGAAGCGTATCGGAGCAAAGGAGTGGGTGAATTAATTTTTAAAACCCTGGAGCAGAAAGCGCAAGAGGAGGGTTGTAATATGTTGGCCTTAGATTCTTATACAACGAATTTCAAAGCCCATAAATTCTTTTATAACCAAGGCTTTGCGCCCAAAGGGTTTCATTTCATAAAGCTATTAAACAAAAATGCAGTGCGATGAGCACTGCATTTTTAATTATAGAGCTATTTTAGGTTCAATTAATGACCCTTTGCTGCTAAATAACGCTCGGCATCAAGGGCCGCCATACAACCTGTACCTGCTGCCGTGATTGCTTGACGGTATGTTTTGTCCGCGGCATCGCCGGCAACAAATACGCCTGGTACATTTGTTTTTGATGTTCCGGGTTGGGCATATTTAATGTAACCTGTTTCATCTAAGTCAATGTATGGCTTGAAAACTTCTGTGTTCGGTTGGTGCCCGATTGCAACAAAGAATCCAGTACAAGCAATTTCAGATTCTTGTTTCGTAGTGTTGTTGATGACACGAACGCCCGTAACAAGCTGGCCATCGCCCAATACTTCGAGGGTTTCAGTGTTGTAAAGGATTTCGATATTTGGGGTGTTTTGGACGCGATCAGCCATGATTTTTGAAGCCCGGAAACTTTCTTTGCGCACCAACATTGTCACTTTTGTACAAAGCTTAGATAAATAGTGTGCTTCTTCACAAGCAGAGTCTCCGGCGCCGACAATAACGACTTCTTGGTTTCTGTAGAAAAAGCCATCACAAACCGCACACGCAGAAACGCCACCACCTAACTTGAGGTATTTTTGTTCGCTTTCTAAACCAAGGTATTTGGCAGAGGCTCCTGTAGAAATAATGATAGTGTCGGCATGGATTTCGTGGTTGTCTTCGGTCCAACATTTGTGGACAGGGCCTGAAAAATCAACTTTAGTAATAAATCCACTGCGGATATCAGTCTGAAAACGCTTTGCTTGCGCCTCGAGTTGAAGCATCATTTCTGGACCGCTAATGCCATCAGGGTAGCCTGGGAAGTTTTCAACTTCATTGGTAGTTGTAAGCTGGCCACCTGGTTGTAGTCCTTGATACATAACAGGTTTCATGTCTGCGCGTGCAGCATAAATAGCGGCTGTGTATCCAGCGGGGCCCGATCCGATGATCAAGCAAGAAAGGCGTTCAATTTGACTCATATTGTATCGTATTTATTTGGACAAAATTACAGCAATGTTTTACGCTGCGCATCACTTATCGCAGTTTGTTTTGAACGTTTTCTTCACAAAGTAACTTTTCAACAAGATTTTCGTCTGCAAAAAATTAAACGTATTTTCGTTTCTTCAAACTAATAGGAACATGTCTAAAAACTTTATTTTACTAGCTTTTGTGAGTCTCGCCACAATTTCTTTTGCACAAAAAAGCGAGTCCTCAGAGCCTGAAAATCTGAATTGGTATCTCAAAGATCCTAAAGCTGATGGTATTTACGGAACAGGTGCCACCAAGGCCTATGAAATGTTAAATGCCGCAGGTAAAAAATCAACAACAGTTATTGTTGCAGTCATTGATAGTGGTGTTGAAACGGATCATCCAGACCTCAAAGATGTCATTTGGGTCAATGAAGATGAAATTCCTGCTAATGGCATAGACGATGATCACAATGGTTACATTGATGATGTCAACGGTTGGTCATTTTTAGGTGGTGCCACTGAAGATATCGGTAAAGAAGCTTTAGAATTGGCGCGCATGTACCTCATGGAATCTAAATATTTTGAGGGCAAGAAAGCGCAAGATATTCCTGCAAACGAACGCGCTCGATTTGCAACCTACGAAAAAATCAAAATTGCTTTTGAAGCGGAAATAACTGATAAGCAGGCTTCTTTGAAAAATATCCGTGCTTTGGCTGAATACATGCGCCGCGTTGAAGACCAAACAGGCCAACCTTTCAGTAAAGAGGGGAATTCAGCTTATGTTGCCAATACTGACCTCGATAAAAAAATGCAAGGTCGCATGAAGCAAATTCTCTTGCTTATTCCTGCTGATCAGCTCAACACTGAGATCAAAGCAGCTGAAGAGTCGGTTGCTAATTCTATCGCAATGTCTTTGCAAAACGCAGACTCTATTCGTACAGCTATTGTAGGTGACAATCCAAATGACCTCAGTTCAAAAATCTACGGTTGCAACCGCTATGAAGGTCCAGATGCGATGCATGGTACTCACGTTTCTGGAATCATTGCAGCAAGTCGCAATAACAGTATGGGCATCGATGGTGTTGCTGACAACGTGCGTATTATGGTATTGCGCGCCGTTCCTGATGGCGATGAGCGCGATAAAGATGTTGCGAATGCCATCATTTATGCCGTTGATAATGGCGCCAAAGTGATCAACATGTCTTTTGGTAAATACTGGACGCCAAATAAAGAATATGTCGATGCAGCCATTGAATATGCATTAAGTAAAGATGTCTTGTTGGTACATGCTGCTGGTAACGATGCAAAGAACAAAGATGTGGAAGATTCTTATCCTACACGTCGATTGAACAGCAATAAAGTGGCTCCGAACTGGATCGAAGTTGGTGCGAGCAGTAGTTCAAAAAGCCCGAAGAAAATGATTGCCGATTTTTCAAATTATGGGGCAACCACCGTTGATTTCTTTGCTCCGGGTGTTGACATTTACTCAACAGTTCCAGATTACAACTACGAGAATGCAAGTGGTACATCAATGGCTTGTCCTGCAACTGCAGGAGTAGCCGCGCTTATCCGTAGTTATTTTCCTGAACTCACAGCTGTTCAGGTGCGCGAGGTCTTGATGACAACAACTACCAAATACAACAAAAAGGTAATTGCACCTAACGGTGAAAAGATGAAAATGAAAGAAATCTGTATTACAGGCGGATTCGTAAACGCAGCTAACGCAGTTTCTTATTTATTAGAGCAAAAATAATTTTATACCTCTTTCAGTAAAAGCCACATGCTTGCATGTGGCTTTCTTTTTTATTTTTGCCAAAACAATTTATATGCAGGTCAATCCTTGGTTAGTCGGAATATTTGTAGTGGTTATTTTAACCATGTTAGTCATTGACCTTGGTCTTGTCAATAAAAAAGCACACCAAATATCCAATAAAGAAGCACTGCGCTGGACGCTTGTATGGATCTCTCTTTCCATGGGATTTAGTGCAGTAGTTTGGTGGCAACTTGGCTTTACTAAATTTGCTGAATATCAGTCAGCGTATTGGATAGAAGAAGCGCTTTCCGTGGACAACATGTTTGTCTTTATTTTGGTCTTTAAGTTCTTTAAGCTAGACGGCGTTTTACAGCACCGCGTACTTTTTTGGGGCATCATAGGTGCACTTGTCTTCAGGGCTATTTTCATTTTCTCAGGCATTGGTTTGATCAAAATGACCTACCTTCCAGCTTTTGAACTATTTGGTTACCAATTTAGCCTTGATCAAGGCATGCATCCGCAAGCGGGCTTTTTCTTCAGGCCAAATTTAATTTTAACAGTTTTTGGAGCTTTCTTGGTTTATGCGGGTATCAAATCATTGTTTGATGCAGATGATGACGACCAAAAAGATTACGGCAAGAGCCTTGGTGCGCGCTTGGTTCGAAAAATATTTCCAGTTACCAAGCACTATTACGGCGACCGTTTCTTTGTCAGAAGAGGCACCAAACGATTAGCGACTAAACTATTTTTGGTTTTGGTTGTCATTGAAACCACGGACCTCATTTTCGCTATAGACTCCATTCCGGCTATTTTTGCCATAGCCCCCAACGATCCTCTGATTCTTTACACCTCTAATATATTTGCGGTGCTCGGATTGCGATCCATGTATTTTTTACTTGCCAATTCCATCCATATGTTCTCCAAGCTCAAATATGGTTTGGCTTTCATCCTGAGCTTTATTGGCGTTAAAATGTTACTAGCGCCGTTTTTTCATATTGAATCGGCGGTTTCATTATCGATAGTCCTTGGAGCGTTGTTGCTTTCTGTTTGTGCTTCGATTATCTGGAAAGAAGAAATTACAGAATGAAGGAGGCGCCCTCTTCGCTTTGGCTTACTGAAGCGCGTAAATTCGAGAACAACTCTCTGCCAAACAAGAAATGCTGATTGTTTGCTTTATTGTTAAAAGCACGCTCAGCTACTTCTTTTTCATTAAGTACTTCAAGAATGCCATTTTCGCTATCTAAGCGCAGAAGGTCACCAGTCTGAATTTTACCGATTAATCCGCCATCATAGGCCTCCGGAGTCAGGTGAATGGCTGCAGGTACTTTACCGGAAGCGCCAGACATGCGTCCGTCTGTTACGAGACCTACTTTAAATCCTTTCTTTTGTAATACTGTTAAAGTGGGTGTAAGGCTGTGTAATTCAGGCATACCATTGAATTTAGGTCCCTGAAACGGTACAACTGCGATGAAATCTTTATCGAGCTCACCTCTTTTAAATGCTGCAATCAGGTCGGTCTGCTCATGAAATACAATGGCAGGAGCTTCAACGATGCGATGTTGTGGATCTACGGCAGCCGTCTTGATAACTGAGCGACCCAAATTACCTTTTAAAAGTTTGATGCCGCCATCTGCAGTAAATGGCTCAGAAGCAGGTCTTACGATAGAGGTGTTCAAAGATTGTTTGGCTCCCTCAATCCAAATCAAGGCGCCATCTTTTATCTGAGGCTCTTGGGTGTATTTTGACAACCCTTTCCCAATAATTGTATTGACGTCTTCATGTAGCAAATGTTTTTCGAGTAGCGTATGAATGACAAATCCCATGCCACCCGCGGCATGAAAATGATTGACATCTGCAGCGCCGTTTGGATACATTCTTGTAATGAGCGGAATTACGGCTGATAAATCAGACATATCATCCCAGTTGATGATGATGCCCGCAGCGCGTGCAATGGCAATAAGGTGGATGGTATGATTGGTTGATCCACCTGTTGCAAGAAGACCAATGATCCCATTCACGACAGTTTTTTCATCAAAAATATAGGCCAGACTCCTAGACTTGCCAATTTTGATATTTTCAACCAATACCTTGACCGCTTCTTTGTTTAATAAATGGCGCAATTCAGTATGAGGGTTCACAAAACTCGAACCTGGTAGGTGTAGGCCCATGATTTCCATGAGCATTTGATTGCTATTAGCTGTACCGTAGA
>CAYPVA010000097.1:0-7333 GCA_964414045.1 uncultured Lishizhenia sp.
CTTTTTAAATGATCAACTTCGAGCGTTTTACACTACCCAATGGTTTGCGAGTTATTTTCCATCACGAACCGTCAAGTCCTATGGCCGTTGTCAATGTACTTTATGACGTCGGTGCCCGAGACGAAAACCCAGAGCGAACTGGCTTTGCACATTTGTTCGAGCACCTTATGTTTGGTGGCTCCAAGCACATAGCGGACTTTGATGCCCCATTACAGGCTGCAGGCGGACAAAGCAATGCCTTTACCAGCAACGATATTACTAATTATTACGACATCTTACCTGCCCAAAATATAGACACCGCCCTTTGGCTTGAAAGCGACCGTATGTTGTCTTTAGCATTTACAGACAAAAGTCTAGAAGTTCAAAGACAAGTAGTTATTGAAGAATTCAAGCAGCGGTATTTGAATCAACCGTATGGCGATGCTTGGTTGTATTTAAGACCTTTAGTTTACAAAAAGCACCCTTATCAATGGGCAACTATTGGCAAAAACATCAAGCAAATTCAAGAGGCCAGTATGGCAGATGTAAAGGGGTTTTTTCAACAACATTACCATCCAGCCAATGCCATATTATGCATCGTAGGCAACTTTGATTTAGCTACCATCCAACAAAAAGTAACGCATTATTTTGGTGACATCCCAGCCCAAGAGAAAAAAGCAAGGTCGCTCGTTTCAGAACCAGCTCAGCGTCAATTCAGGACCAAAACAATCCAGCGTAAAGTTCCTGCCACTGCCTTTTATTATGCCTTTAGAATGGGCAAACGCACCGATGCATCGTTTTATCAAGCAGATCTTTTAAGCGATTACCTCGGAAACGAAAAGACCAGCCCGTTATATATCGACATCAAGAAAAAGAAGCAGTTATGTGCAGAAATTACAGCTTACATCACCGCTTCTTTTGACGAAGGATTATTTATCATTAGTGGCAAGTTGCAACCTGGTAAATCCATCGAACAATTAGAGGAGGCGCTTTGGCCCATTCTTGAAAAAACAGCTCAGAAAGCCATTAGCAAAAGCTCTTTGAACGAACTCAAACTCAAATTGCGTACATCTCGTGCGTTCCAGGATCAAGGCCTTCTCAACAGAGCCATGAACTTAGCCTATTTTGAACTTTTAGGCTCGGCACACATGATCAACGAAGAGGCACAGCATTACAATCAAATAAGCACTAGCGCTTTGCAAGCATTTGCAAGTCAAACTTTCCGCAAGTCAAATTGCTCACGTCTCATCATTCAAAGTCAACAAAATGCTCAATAGAAGCCAAGCCCCTGAACTTCATCCAATTGAACACATTGCTTTTGTACAACCTGAAATCATTGAGCTTTCAAACGGTGCTCAACTATTTTGGCGCAATGGCATTTCCAATGAAACCAGTAAAATTGAATTGCATTTCAAAGCTGGCAGTTCAATTGATCAGCCTATAATTGCCTCTTTATGTGCCGGACTACTCATCAGCGGAACACCAAACAAAAGTGCCAGACAAATTCAGAAAGCTTTTGATGCACTGGGGGCCTACTATGATGTGAGCATCACGCAAAACGAAGCAATTATCAGTATTTATGCACTAAAGGATCAATTATTAGCAGCATATACCGTATTTCATGAAAGTCTTTTTGAGGCCAATTTCCCAGACAAAGAACTCCACGACCTCGTTTCAGAGCGCCGTCAAAAATTCCTTGTTCAACAAGAAAAAGTAAGTTTTTTAGCACAGCGACAATTTCAGCGCAGTTTTTTTGCAGGCAGTTCCTATGCCCAACAAATACAACTTGAAGACTACGACAGCGTCCGTTTATCAGACATCAAAGCATTTCATCAAAACAATTACCTCAGCGGATTACTCGAAGTTTTTGTCATTGGAGATTTATATCAATCAGAGATTCAACAACTCGAAAAGCTACTGCTCACCTTCAAAGGAGCTTCAAGTGGGAATGAAAACTTTGTGTGGCAAAACGAAATGGGTGCCATTCATATTGAACAAGAAGGCGCCTTGCAAAGTGCACTTAGAATTGGGCGTCCATTGTTCAATAAAACCCATCCAGACTTTTGTGATTTTAGCATCCTGAACACCATTCTCGGCGATTACTTTGGCAGCCGCCTCATGAGCAATATTCGCGAGGACAAGGGCTACACCTATGGAATTGGATCTTATCTTGTTGAACACCAAGACTATGGGTATTTTGTAATCGGTACAGAAGTCGGTGTGCAAACCAGAACGGCCACTTTTGAAGAAATTCAAAACGAATTCGAGCGGCTCAAAAATGAACTTGTTTCAACCGAGGAACTCGATTTGGTTAAAAACTACATGTTGGGGCAATTACTCAAAAGTGCAGATGGCCCATATGCGATGCTTGACCTTTTTTCAAATGTCCATCATAACGGCTTAACATTAGCATTTTATGACCATCTGATTGAGCGTATCCGACATATTACGCCGCAAAGAATTCAAGAATTGGCCAAACAATATCTTATTTGGGAAGAAATGCTGATTATTTCTGCTGGATAGCAACCTTTATTATTGGCTTTCCGTTATACTAAAACTCAAGTAAATGCGTTATCCAACGGATGTTTAGGCTCTTTAGTTTCGTCAGTTTTCTACTCCTCAGTTTTTGGAGTTGGTCTTCTCATGTAATGGGGGGCGAATTGACCTATAAACATCTTGGCAATAATGTCTATCAATTTGAGCTTGTTTTTTACCGCGATTGCAATGGCGCCGACGTCAATGCGGTTTCTGAAAATCTCCGGGTATGGAATCACCCCACGCTCAGCACTATCCCAGTTATTTTTGTTCAACGCACCGATCTTTCGCCCACCTGTACGCAAATTAGCGGAGGCCCCGGACCTTTGCTTTGTGGAACAGGAAACAATGGCGGTAACGGAATTGGCGCTATCGAAAAAGTCATCTACCGGAGCGCCCCAATCCTCTTGAGTGGCACACCGCCTGCTCAAGGTTGGGCTTTTACCTACGAGAATTTTTCAAGAAGTGCTGCACTGACAAACCTTACCAATCCTGCCAGTTACGGCATCACGCTCGCGGCAAAAATTTTCAATTTGGCTCAACCCGACAACGCGCCTACATTCAATCAAGACCCTTTATTTGTAAGTTGTGCGGGTCAAGCTTTTGAATACAACGCAGCTGTCAGTGATGCCGATCAAGATTCATTGGTGTTTGAATTTGGCGCACCGTATGATTATTTTCCGACAGGCGCTTACAACCCACCTCTAAACCCTGCCCCTATTCCTTTTGAACCGGGCTTCAGTGCACTCAGCCCTACGCCTGGCCCTAGTATCAATCCCAACAATATTGCTACCCAACTGGACCCCGCGAGCGGCAAGCTCACTTTCACCTCTTTCACCATCGGAAATTACGTGGTTAAAATTGTTGTCAAGGCCTACCGTGGCAATGTGCTAGTATCACAAACAGAACGAGAAATGCAACTCGTTTTACAAGCCTGTAGCGCCAACAATAACCCACCAGTTGTTGCACCTCCTTTTAACGGAGGTACTTCCTATGAACTCACCGTCAATGCCGGCGACCTCGTTTCCTTTAATTTAAATGTCTCAGACAATGACTTACAAGCCAATGGTAGCCCCCAAAACATAACGCTCGAAGGAAGTCTACCTTGCAGCGCCAGCCCTTGCCCAAGTTTAGCTAGTGCACTACCAATTATCGGCACAGGATCTATCCAAACACAATTTACTTGGCAAACCACCTGTGATCACCTTATGGATAGCCAAGGTCAGGCTATGGTTCAAAAAAGCTATCATTTCGTTTTCAAAGCCAGCGACGATGTTTGCCCAGTTCCGCAAGTGAGTTTTACAACCATCACCATCCATGTCATCAATCCGGGCATTATTGCAGCGCCCGCAATTTCTTGTATTCAGACAGCCAACAATAACGATCTCAATATTTTCTGGACAGCAGTCAGTCCCGCAAATCCTGCCACATTTTCAGCCTACCAGGTATATTCGGTTCAAAATGGCTTGTTGGGTAGTGATCCAAACATCAATACAACAAGCTTCACGGTACCCGCCATCAATGCCAGCCATGATTTCTACCTAGCTGTTGCTTCGGGGTGTGCTGGCTCTTTTCTCAGTTTTTCAGATACTGTCAAAAATATCTTTCTCACGATAAGCAATCCCAATGACGGCACAGCAGTGCTCAACTGGAACAAACCTAAAAACCCTGCCTCCACGTCGTATCATTCCCACTATTATATCTATCGGGAATACCCCACTAATTTTTTTAACTTTTTAGATAGCGTTCCATACAATCAAACAAGTTACACAGATACCATTGACATTTGCAATTCGTTTATACGCTATCGGGTCAATTTAAAAACAGCTACCTGTAATTTCAATTCAAACAGACCCGGCGATACCTACACTGACATGATGACCCCATTTATACCGGTCATTCACAACGTTGGATTTGATACTGCTTCACAACAAATGCAAATTCAATGGAACACGAATCCTGCACCCGATACCTATGGTTATGTCATTTATACTTTTGACAACAATGGTTTTTTAATTGAGCTGGATACCTTATTTGGACAAAATAACACTACCTATTTATACACCGTAGGCGCTGCTGGACCATTTAACTATACCGTGGCAGCCTTTGACTCATGTTTTACTGCAACAACGCCGCCAACCTATCAAACCTCGGCAAAAGCCAATTTACATACTTCAATCTTGGCAAACTATCAAATCGATATGTGTCCGCAAACTGCAGCCCTCAGTTGGAGCCGCTATTTAGGTGCATCAGTCACGAATTATGAGGTATGGATGAAGCACAGCAATAGCTGGACCTTACTGAGCAGTACAACGGATACTTTTACAACTGTTCAATTAGCTAAGAACGAAAGTTATTGCCTTTACATTAAAGCAAATCTGCAAACCGGTTTCAGCGCATTTTCAAATCCAATGTGTTTCACAATGCCGCAACCTACAACACCGAATTTTCATTATTTCAGAGTAGCAAGTGTGCAAGAAAAAGACATCGAGCTCATCGCGTGGGTAGACCAAAGCGTAGGTGTTACTCAAATCATTTTTGAAAGAAAAGACACGAACGGGATTTATGAGCTACTGGGTAGTGCAGCAGTCAATAACAATCTCGCCATTTTTCTTGATGACGACGTCGATGCGGATTGGGGTCCGTGGACATATCGTTGTAGCTACCTCGATAGTTGCGGCAATCCTGGTGCATATGCCAATGAAAACACCACCATCTTTGTCAGTGGAAGCGCTGACCAGTACAACATGATCAATAGTTTGTCTTGGACGCCTTATACCCAATTTGATGGCAGTATTCAAAATTATCAAGCATACAGGAATGCTTATGGGACCTGGGAAAACATTCCATTTCAAGTTTTACCTGATGGCACCTACCAACTTCAAGATGATGTATCGCAACTCAGAAATAAGGGTGAAGTTTGTTACAAAATCATGGCACTTGAAAACCTGAATCAATATGGCCTAGCAGACAGTTCTTTCTCAAACGAACTTTGCCTTAAATACGAACCACTCATGTTTGTCCCGAACGCCTTCACTCCGGATGGACTCAACCCTATATTCTTACCAGTGGTTCAGAATGTTGACCCCGAGAAATATACTTTTAGTATCATCGATCGCTGGGGGCAGGTCGTATTTGAGACCAATGATCCAGAGAAAGGTTGGGACGGCATCATCGAAAAATCTGGTTTACCAGCAACCAACGATGTATTCCAATACCGCATTGAATTGATCATCAATAAAACGGACGCCATCGTTAAACAAGGCTACGTAACCCTTATCCGATGAACCTAAAGCGCATTTTAATCATCCAGACCGCATTTTTAGGTGATGTCATTTTAGCTTCGCCAGTTTGGGAAAATCTTCACAGTAATTTCCCAGAAGTGCAACTCGATGTTGTCGTCAAGAAAGGAAATGAGGGTCTATTAGATGGTCACCCGTTCATAGGGACGGTTTATGTATTTGACAAGCAGCATAAGTTTAAAAATTTACTAGCGTTAGGTAAAACGCTGAGAAAACAAAAATATGACTTGGTTATCAATCTGCAACGCTTTGCCAGCTCAGGCATACTAGCATTGTTAGCTAACGGTAAAGAAAGTCGTGGTTTTGAAAAAAATCCTTTGTCAATTTTATTTTCAAAGCGCTACAAACACGAAATGAGGATGGGTTGGCACGAAGTAGATCGCAACCTCCAGCTCATTGCTGACCTCTTGCCAAACACCGTGCGCAGACCACAACTATATCCAACTAAAAAGGATTTCCTTCTTGTAGAACCGTACCAAAATCAAACTTATTATTGTCTTGCACCTACAAGCGTATGGTTTACCAAACAGGCTCCTAAAGAGATTTGGCTGCAGTTGATGGAACAACTTTCTCAAAACGGCGCAACAATTTATTTACTCGGTGCACCTTCGGATCAAACTTATTTGAATAAACTCATCGAATTAAGTCAAAATAAGGAGGTCATCAATTTAGCTGGCCAACTTAGTTTATTGCAGTCAGCTGCATTGATGGCTGGCGCCAAACACAATTTTGTCAATGACTCTGGGCCTTTGCACCTTGCATCTGCGACCAACGCTCCTGTGAGTGCGTTCTTTTGTTCTACTGTACCTGAATTTGGCTTTGGCCCCTTATCTGATCAATCTGAAATCATCGAAGTCAGCAACTTGGATTGCAGGCCCTGTGGTATTCATGGACATAAAGTTTGCCCCAAAGGACACTTCAAGTGTGGTAAAAACTTAAAATTAAGCTAACGGAAAAGTAGGATTAGCTAAATGTACATGTTCGTCCTGGCTTAGGTTCAAATCCCTTGAAATACTTTTAACACTTGGAATTACTGACAGATATACTACCAATGAGCCAATTGCCATGCCTAAATACAGCGGGTTATCTGTAAAAAAATAGGCGGCCAACACCATTAAATTTGGCCCCTCCATTAATGAAAATCTGATCATAAGTGCCGCTTTATAACAATCTAGCTTTTGTTTCAATTGGGTTTTCTCTCGGACGATTTTTACACGATTTTTAAAGACCATCTGCGATGCGATCAGGCCCCCAATAGCAATGGCGGGAATAAAATAAGCCATAATGTCATCTGGATGGAATTTACCGAAGTCAACTGGGTTGTGGTAATTGACCAAAAAAGCAAAAGCTGCCACGAGCGTTTGAACTCCAAAAATAGTCCAGTAAGTGTTACGGGCACTGCGCAGGTACCCCCCACTTGTTTGAATAAAAGTTGCCATAGTTTGTTCGTTTTAACGTAATTGAGTATGAATATTTTAGCTAAAACGAAAATAACAAATTTCTCAATCAATCATAAA
>CAYPVA010000098.1:0-7275 GCA_964414045.1 uncultured Lishizhenia sp.
AAGAATTTATCAAGCCCAATGTACTGATCCTTGGTGAAAACAAAGCGGCAAATACCGCACGCTACGTACATGGAGAGTTTGGCCAAGGTACCTGGACCTTCTACGGCGGACACGACCCTGAAGACTACCAGCATCTCGTTGGTGACCCACCAACAGATCTCAATTTACACCCCAATTCTCCTGGTTACAGACTCATTTTGAACAATATCTTGTTTCCTGCTGCAAAAAAACAAAAACGAAAAACTTAGAATTATTTAATTCTGTAGCGTTTTTAGCTGTTTTTTGCTTAAACTTGCAACGAATTTCCAATTGCCCATTTCAGGGACTGCTCCAAATTCAGCATTTAACTTACCATTGATGGATCTTAAAACCTTAGAGAGTAAAAAAATCTCAGACCTACGTGTCATTGCGCAAAGTCTTGGCATCGACGCTGCAAACCTCAAAAAAAACGAAGTCATTGCAGCCATCATGGGTGACAAACCCACCATTGGTGCCGACAAACCAGTTGCTCAAACAAACGTTGAATCAACAGAAACCCCTTTAGCAATAAGCGCTACTGAACAACCTGTTGCAACAGAAAATAACCGTTCAAAAAGAACAAGAAAGCCGCAGCCTTCAGCTGAGAACAAAGCCCTTGACAACGAACCAATAGCTCAAAGCGCAGAACCAGAAGTGGCGGCCAATGAGCCAAGCTCCCAAGAACCACAAGTTGTTGAAGGGCAAAAAAATCAACAAAGAAGAGAAAAACACCCACAACAACACCAACAAAATCATTCAAACAACCCTAACAATCCGCGTTTTCAGCGTCGCCAAGATGCCAATAATCCAGAGCAAAACTCGGGTGATAACAACAAGGAAAACACCACTCCTGAGCCCTTCAAAGAGGACCTCTATGACCTCGTTGGAATTGTATCAGCGGAAGGAGTTTTGGAGGTCATTCAAGATGGTTATGGTTTTTTACGCTCATCTGATTACAATTACCTGCCTTCACCAGACGACATTTACGTTTCTCAAAATCAAATTAAATTATTTGGACTCAAAACTGGTGACACCGTCAAAGGCACCATTCGCCCGCCACGTGAAGGTGAAAAATTCTTTCCACTGGTCAAAGTTGAATCGATCAATGGACGAGACCCATCTTACATCCGTGATCGCGTTCCATTCCAATATTTAACACCGCTTTTCCCTTCAGAGAAATTCAAATTAACAGGTCACTCGCAAGAAACACTTTCTACGCGTGTCATGGATCTCTTTGCTCCAATTGGTAAAGGTCAGCGCGGTATGATTGTAGCGCAGCCAAAGACCGGTAAAACGATGTTATTGAAAGACGTCGCTAATGCTATTGCCGCAAATCATCCTGAAACCTACCTCATCGTATTACTCATTGATGAACGCCCAGAAGAAGTGACTGATATGGCGCGTTCTGTAAAAGCAGAAGTTATTGCATCTACTTTTGATGAACCAGCCGAGCGCCACGTAAAAGTAGCCAACATGGTCCTTGAAAAAGCTAAAAGAATGGTAGAGTGCGGTCATGACGTATGTATCCTACTAGACTCCATTACACGTTTGGCCAGAGCTTACAATACCGTTTCACCAGCATCAGGAAAAGTACTATCAGGTGGTGTTGATGCAAACGCCCTACACAAACCAAAAAGATTCTTTGGTTCGGCACGTAAAATTGAAAATGGCGGTTCATTATCAATCCTAGCCACAGCACTTACTGAAACAGGTTCCAAGATGGACGAAGTCATCTTTGAAGAATTCAAGGGTACAGGTAACATGGAGCTCCAACTTGACCGCAAAATTTCCAATCGCCGTATTTATCCTGCCATTGACATCACAGCTTCAGGTACCCGTCGTGAGGACCTCTTGGTCGGAAAAGATGTGTTGCAACGTGTATGGTTACTCAGAAAATTCATTGCCGACATGAATCCTGTGGAAGCAATGGAATTCATGAAATCACACATGGAAAATACCCTTTCTAACGAAGAGTTCTTGGTTTCAATGAATAGCTAATGAAAAGTTCTTGGTACTATGCACTTGGTTTTGGAGGGGCATTCATTGCCTTGAAACTGCTTGCTTTTGCACTTGAATGGCAATTGCATATCATCCAACCTTTCGTATTGCTGAATATGGCCTTTTTAACGGCCGGAATTGCCTTGTTTTTATACCACAAGAAGCGAACTGAAACCGAAAGCAACATTCTCACAGATATTAAAAACGGACTCTCGGTTGGTTTACCATACACGCTGCTCGTGAGTTTCTTCCTGTTTTTTTATTACAAAAACATCGATCCAAGTTTCAATGCCCAAAAACTGGCGCAAATAGAAAGTCAAATGGATAGTGCTGCTGAAATAGCACAAATCAGAAAGAGCAACTCAGCCTTAGAGAACAAAACAGATCAGGAAATTAGAAGCCTTGCCAAGCAAAATATGTCAATGATGTATAACCCCCAGTTTACACTGAGTGTTAGCTTACTGGCACTATTGGTTTACAGTACGCTGAATAGTCTATTGATTGCAGTGATCTATAGAAAGGTCATCTTCAAAAATTAAGCCTGCGAAGGCCATAACATTAGAGCTTTGCTACGATCTGAGCACCTAGTGCATCGTAATCGATGCCATCAAAATTACCGCTCGACATCATCAAGAGCACTTTATTGTTCCAATCCTGCCCCTCGATAAACGCCAAGACTTCTTGGGTGGACTCACAAACCATAACACCTCCTCCGAAACCTTCAGCGACCTCTTGAGCACTGAGCATTGGTAACTTTTTATGTGCCACCACTTCAGGACTAAAATAAACCAACGCTTGATCGGCAGCAACCATAGCACCATTATACTGGGGTAAAAAAGCTTTTTGTAAAGAACTAAACGTATGTAATTCCATACAGGCGATGACCTCGCGATTTGCATATTGTTGAGCAACTGCAGCGGTAGTAGCCTTGAGTTTTGATGGCGAATGTGCAAAATCTTTGTACATGACAAATGATGGATGCTCAATGACTTTTTGAAGACGCTTACCTGCACCAGTAAAGTCAGTCATGGCCGCAAGAAAATCCGAAGTTTTGATACCCATTTGTTGCCCCACATACATGGCTCCCATCAAGTTTTGGAGGTTGTGGGCTCCAAATACTTTTAAATCATAGGTTTGAGCTTCGAAATTCAAGCGCGTTCCGTGCTCCGTAGGTACAAAACTCGGTGTGCTGTATGGTATTTTGTCACAGTTGGTGGCGTTTTTTGCTAAATCTTGTAATACCGGATCTTCTTGATTGTACACCAAAGCACCATTTGGCTCAATAAGCGCAATGAACTGCGCAAACTGATCGACGTAGTTTTCAAAAGTCGGGAAAACATTGATGTGATCCCAAGCAACGCCAGAAAGTAAGGCAATGTGTGGATGATAAAGGTGGAATTTTGGGCGGCGATCTATGGGCGAGCTCAGGTATTCGTCTCCTTCTAAGATCATGATGGGTGCCGTTTCTGTTAGTTTTACCATGCAGTCGTAGCCTTCGAGTTGCGCACCAACCATATAATCAACCTCTAAGTCAAGTTTGGCTACAGCATGCAATAACATGGAAGTGATGGTAGTTTTGCCGTGGCTACCTCCTATCACAACCCTTGTTTTGGTTTTACTCTGCTCGTAGAGGTATTCAGGATAACTATAGATTGGTAATCCGAGCGCCTTAGCAGCAAGTAGTTCGGGGTTGTCTTCACGGGCATGCATCCCCAAAATGACTGCGTCTAACTCCGGATGAATCCTAGAAGCATCCCAACCCATTGTGCTTGGCAAAATGCCTTGTTTTTGAAGTCTTGTGAGGGAAGGTTCAAAGATTTCGTCGTCTGAACCAGTTACTATAGCTCCTTTTCTAGAAAGGGCAATAGCTAAGTTGTGCATGGCGCTACCGCCGATTGCAATAAAATGAACTTGCATCAATCAATTATTTTTTAAGTACGCTGGCACCGGTTGACTCATTGAACCAAATATACTCGGTGCAAACTTGTCCGTCGCGGGTAAAGTACGTACGGCCCGATTCATCAGTAGTTTGTTCGAAAACAACACCATGACCATTAGGATCGACAACTACCCTACGCACGATTACTTTGGTGACATAACCTTCTTTGTTCTTGATCTGATAAGTCTTTTCAGTTAAGGAATTTGCTGGGAAGAGCACCCCGTTTTCATCTTTCAAATAGTTAGGTGTTGTCTTCAAAACAACACGAGACGCTGCAATTTGCTGGATATTTTGTTGTTGCGCTGCGCTGTTGGTCTCGGCTTGTATCTGCTGTTGATTTTTAACGTACGTAACTTCTTGGGTTTTTTGAATGAGGTCCTTTGACTTATTTTCTGCTTCTTGTCCTTGTTGCTTGTATTGAAGCTCTTTGATATTCTGAACTTGATTGATGCGCTCAAGACCCGCTTGTTCGACGGCCTGCTGTTCTTTGATTCCTACTTGTGTTTGGTAATCTTTGGCATCTTTCCAAGCTTGCAAATTGACTTCGTTGTCTTGTTGATGGGCCTCCGCTAGTTGGTTGCGTTCTTTGATTGCAACCTCAGTTTGTTGTGCAACTTTCACTGATTGATCTTGCAATTGATTTTGAGTCTGGTCATTTTGTTTGGCCTGCAACTCTCTTTGAGATTTGGTCAGCGCCAACTGACCAGCGGTTTCATAGCTACCAACCTCAGCGGCCTGTTGATTGAAGTAATTTTTGTAATCAATTTCTGTGCGAATTGCTTGTTGTTGACGATAAGGTCCTTCTTCGATAGCAGCTCTGGTTTGATGTAAATCATTGAAGGCTTGCGAACCATCCGAAACGGCTTCACCCGGTGCACTCAGTTGAATACCACTTGGCGTACTGGCCAGCGCTGCATCGTTTTGTAGCGACTTAGTCGGATTCAAGATGGTTTTCAATGAATCGATTGATTTTTGTAGTCGTGGTAATTCAGTGCCTTTTAAGTAGCTTTCTTGTTGTTTGCCAAAACTGTGTGCATCTTCTAGCGCCTTAAGTGCCACTTGCTTGTCTTTTCCTTCTTTCAAGGTGCGATATGCACCTTCATTTTTTGCTAAAAATTGGCCCTTGAAAACAATTTTCTTTTGCAACTCAATGACCGCTGGTTCATTTTTTCTGCTTTCCATGGCCGGAGCACCTAATACCTTTTGCGCCATTGGCAATTGATCGTTGTCATAGTGCTCATTGGCCTTCGCTAATTGACTCTGGTATACCGTTGACAGATTGTCTAGCTTATCGGTAACGAGCTTCATGCCGTCTTGCAATTTCTTTGAATATTGATCGATGAGTACCTGTTTGTGAAAAAGTGCGATGAGTTTATCGGCTTGCTTGTATTTTTCAAGGATGTCCATGAGTTGTTTTTCAGTAACATTTCCTTTCAAGCTTTTAAACTGGACATCTGCCGAGGTGAGTAATTTATTGAGTTTAATTTCAGTGTCTTTATCTTGGACCGTATTCTTGATCTTTTGCAACTCTTGTTCAACGCGCGGTTTTTCCTCTGGTTGAATTTTTTCAGCTTCAGTAAAGTATTGCGTAGCGAGGGTCGTATTTCCCTTATTCAATGCATTTTGTGCGTTGTCCCAAGCTTTTTGGAATGCTGTTTGTTTCTCGAGTTTTTGCTTTTTTTCGTTTTGAAGATGAGTGATGGAAAGTTGTTCGGCCTGAACAGCACTATTACCAGGCAATATCTGATTCGCTGCTTTGATTTTTTGGTCGGCCAAACTTAAATCTCCGGACGCTTTTGCTGCCTGTGCTTCTGCTAACAATGCCGCTTGTTGCGATTTTTTCGCCGCCAATTCTTGTTCATCTTTGATGGATTGAAGAATACTGGCCTTGCGCGCACTTGCTTTGCTTTGCTCAGGATTGATCACCAAAATGGAATCGTAATATGGCAATGCTTTTTCCATACTGCCAGGCACATCTAATTTGGTTGCGGCTGCCAACAAACGATCTATTTGTTGTTGATTGATTGCGTTTTGATAGGCTATCTTGGCTTTGTTGTCGGACTCAAGTTGCAGGCTTGTATTTTGTGAAAGGACTTTACTACTTTGAGACCATGTATATTGATCGGTGGGTTTGTTGGTTGCAAAACTAAGGTCAACATTTGGCTTGAGCTTGTACATGTTGAAAACCACATTATCGAGTAATTGAAAGCCATAAGTGTTGGCGGTGAGCCCCTGCATCGAGCTCAGGTCAAGGGCAACATATTTGGTTAGATAGGATCCTTTCGTGAGACGCAGCTGCAGTGGGGCTCCTTGCAGGATTCTGGCAGAGGCATAAAACTTGCCGCGTTCATCGGTGAGCACTTTGGTGAGCACGGCATCTTGTTGCATGACATCAAGTGTGACGCCATATAGGTTTTGCTGATCGAGTAAATCTTTTACTTGACCTTCAAAGACTACCAAAAAATCTCTTTGTGCCAAAGCCTGTAGTGACAGCAGAAAAAAGAAAAGGGAAACAATTCTGTTCATAGATAACTTGACTTAAGCGAAATGACCATTTAACGCAAATTGGTACATTTGTTTCAAAGACAAATTTGCTAAAAATCAGCGAGTAAAAAAAATGCTAGCATTTAATCAACTGAGTTACTGGGAACGCGCGTTGTACATACAAGACAACACGTTTGTAATCGTAGGCGCAGGACTTGTAGGGATGTCGACAGCATTATCCCTGAAGCAGCGTTTCCCCAATGAGAAAATCCTGATCTTAGAACGAGGTTATTTACCTACCGGAGCGAGCACCAAAAATGCTGGTTTTGCTTGTTTCGGGAGTCCTACTGAACTGCATGACGACCTAAAGAAAATGCCTGAAAATGCTGTTTGGGAAACCGTGGCTTTAAGACTAAAGGGCTTGCAATTGCTTAAAGATAGAATACCGCCAGAACAGATGGCTTGGAGAGCCTGTGGTTCTTGGGATTTAATTGGGCAAGCGCAAGAATGCCTGGATCTGGGATTTATTGAATGGTTGAACGCGGGTTTTGAACAAAATTTCGATTTAAAAAATGTTTATTCATTGGATCAACAAGGAGCTCATAAATTTGGATTCAAAGGTTATCAAACCAGCTATTTCAATCGCTTAGAAGGAAGTATCGAAACACATTTACTCATTGATGCCCTCCATAAACAATGTATTGCTGCTGACATTCATTTTTTATTCGACACCACGCTAGAAGCATTTGAAAGCAACACACAGGATGTCTTGCTGCAAACCCAGCGGGGTGAGCTCAAGTGCCAACACCTTTTTCTCTGTACCAATGGTTTCAGCC
>CAYPVA010000099.1:0-7268 GCA_964414045.1 uncultured Lishizhenia sp.
ATTACTCGAAGTATACGTAATCGCTCCTGGAGAATTAGATGCAGGTGCAGTTATGGTAAACGCCGCATCTCCGAAAGTCTTATTAATCGCTGCCATCGAACCTAAACTCGCACTTGCATTAGCTACAATTAATGGCGCCGAAACCGAACTAGCAAGGTATGCCGCATCACTAGCAATCGAGGCAGTAATGGTAGTCATTCCAGTACCCACTATCGTCACCGTTGTACCACTTATAGTTGCCACCGCTGTATTGCTAGAACTGTAGGTAATTGCACCTGTAGAATTAGATTGCGGAGCTGTTAGCTCGAATGGTGCATCTCCATAAACTTTTGGCATAACTACTAATACTCCTACTACATTAGGCCGTTTATTAATCGTTATGTTTATTCCATAACTAATTGATCCTCCTGAGTTAGTCGCCGTCACTGTATAATTAGTGGCTGCCACAGCAACGGTAGGGGTTCCTGTAATACTTCCTGTAGCAGTATTTAAACTTAGGCCCGCGGGTAAGGCAGGATTGATCGCATAAGAGACCACTGCTCCTCCGGCCACTGTCGGGTTTAATGGAGTGATGGCCGTTCCTACGGTATAGACATTTGGACTAGTATAAACTAAACCAGCAGGAGCCACATCATTCACCGCAATGTTTACCGTAGTAGAATAGGTACCTGTAAAATTCTGCGCATAAATGATGTAATCTGTGGCAGGACTTACATCCGTAGGCGTTCCCGTAATAACACCTGTAGCCGTATTGAGTGTTAATCCAGCCGGTAGATTATCACCGTCTACGAAGAATAAATCTGGTGTTCCACCTGTATTCGTGAAAGTTATAGGTGTAATAGTGGCCCCTTTTGTAAAGACGTTTGGTGAGCTATAAGCCACTTGGTTAGGAGCTGCATCATTCACTAAGAACTCAACAGTAGCGGTCACCTGTCCAGAAACGTTAGAACCTGTTATGGTGTACGTATTCATCGTGGTATTTACTGTCAAAGCAGTTCCAGAAATAACCCCAGTTCGCGTATCCAAAGTTAAACCAGCAGGCAAAGCAGGAGTTACACTATATGTAGATATCTGTCCACCTGTAGATGATGGGATAATAGGTGTAATCGCATTACCTTTAGATATCACATTAGGCGTAATATAGGCAAGGCTTACTGGCGCCATATCATTTACCGTAAGTGTGATATTAGTAGATGTTGATCCCCCTGAATTAGTCGCTGTCACTGTATAGGTAGTCGCAGGGGATAAAGAAGAAGGTAAGCCATTGATTTCCCCTGTATTCGGATCTAAAGTTAATCCACCAGGTAATCCAGGTGTAATCGAATAAGAAACTACCGGCCCTCCTGAGATGGTAGGTGTTAAGGTCGAAATCGTCGTTCCTACTACATATACATTAGGGGTCGAATAACTTAAATTAGAAGGTGGCACATCATTAACGGCCAGACTTACTGTAGCAGTGGCTGTTCCTCCTAAATTCGTAGCCGAAATAGTAAAGGTTTGTAGACCAGAAATAAAAGTAGGCGTACCGCTAATTACACCTGTTACAGTATTAAATGTAATCCCAGATGGCAAACCTGGGAAAATAGAATAGGATACGACTGCCCCACCCGTGGAGCTTGGATTAATTGCTGTGATTGCACTTCCTTTAGTATAAGCTGACGCTGGCGAAGTATACGATATAACTGGTGCCGGTGGTAAGTTAACAGTCAATGTGCTTTCAATTGCAGTCCCATTGTATATTCCCGATCCCTCTTGAATGGCAATAATTTTCGTTGTTCCCACTCCTTTAATAGTGATCGTATTACCGCTCACAGTTGCTACATCTGGATTTGTCACCTTGTACACTATCGAAGGTCCCGCGTTCCACGTTGAAGTAGGTGCAGTAATCGTAAAGGCGTTGTCCGTCACTATCTTTGTATAAGAAGCTAATCCTGTTAAGGTAGCATTCAATCGATTAGCAGATTTAACGACAAGAAGCATTGAAATTTGCGCAGCATTATAATTTCCGTCTGCCGCTTGAACTGCAATAATGGTGGCCGTCCCCGGACGTAACATCGTAACGACATCGCCAGAAACTGTTGCCACAGTTTCATCACTTGAATAATAGGTGAAAGTCCCCGTGCTAGCACTTATAGGTTCCACTAAACTGAAGCTTGGCATACCAAGTGTTTTAGTCGTTATACTTGTCCAAGAAAGCGCTGGTGTTTGCAAGGTTGGATCCTTTACTACCAATACGGCTTTTTCTGTAGCGCTGGTATAATAACCATTGGCTGCTTGAACAGCAGAGAGTACCGTATGTCCAATACCAGAAATAACGACGTTAGTTCCTGAAATTGTTCCTGCAGAGGTATTGGCTGAGCTGTAACTAAAGGCTCCTGCTGAATTAGAGCTGGCAGATAAAAGCACAGGGCTTCCTCCTGACATTACATTAAATCCATTAAAGAGCATCGAAGGAGGCGTTTTAATGGTAACAGAAGTCGACGTAGCTGCGGTTGCATAATCTTCCGTTGCCGCTTGTGTAACGGTCAAGGTGGCTGTTCCTACGCCTACATAACTTAAGACAGCTCCAGATATTGAAGCTACTGTATTCGTTGAAAGACTGTAGGTAAAGGCACCTGCACTAGGAGAAGATGGAGCGCTCACTACTTGAACAGCATCATCTAGGTTAGCCGTAATAGCAGATAGTGTTCCTAAAGTAGGTGTAGGTTTTGTTACACCAAAAACGGTAATCGCATCTGAAGCATTCGAATACGTGCTAGGCGTACCATCTAATGAAGTATAACTATTACCATTTTTCCAACTGATTGCATCGCTATTACCATTATAAGCATAAACTCTAAACTCGATTTCTCCCGCAGGTTGTGTGGCCGTAGGCATCAAGTTAATGGACGACAGCGCATAATTGCTTCCACTAGCTGCGCTAAATTCTCCTAAACTAGCCGCATAATTATCTACAGACCAGCGCAATTGTAATTTAGTAGAACCCGATACATTTAATCCAGGAATTACCACACGATCAAACTTCGTAGCACCCGATGTCGTCACTACAAGTTTTATATAAGGTGCTGAGGCTGTAACAAGGTTTGCACTCGTGTTAGTATTGGTCCATTTACTGTCAGTTGAATTCACAGCGGTGAGCCCTGTGTTGCTTTGGCGTGCACCTGAAACAACTGAAGAATTCGTGTATGTAGCAGAATAAGTAGCTGCTTGTGTACTTGTATTCGTAGCAGCCCAGCCTGCAATTCGATCTATTGATGTATAAGGTAGACCAAAAACAAAGCCAGACTTAGTAGCCGTCCCCCCATTTGTTGTGACAGAAACATCTCCTGAAGCCGAACCTGCCTTCAACACCGCCGTGATTTGTGTTGAGCTAACCACTGAATAAGAATAGGCAGGCACTCCGCCAAAACTCACAGCAGTCGCTCCCGTAAATCCAGTCCCTACAATTGTTACCGTTGCTCCTTGATTCGTTTTCGCAGGGGTAAAGTACGAAATCGTAGGAGAATTAATAAAGGTAAAGCCACTCAACGTTGCAGTTCCTCCTGGCGTTGTTACACTAACTATACCCGAGGTTCCAGCTGCAACTCTGGCTGTAATCTTTGTTGCACTGTTTACGGTGAACGTAGTTGCTGCTGTTCCTCCAAAACTAACCGAAGTCGCACCCAAAAAGCCCGTACCTGTTATCACCACATCTACATTAGCCCCAGCAGAGCTTGGCGTAAAGGAGGTAATCGCAGGCGCAACATTATAAATCCGGAATTGAGTACCACTTAAGGCACCTGTGTAGCCTGTAATAGTTAAAGAATTTGCTGTTTTAGTGTAGGATGTTCCTGTTGCAGGTACAAAAGAACTCCCATTATACATGTATAATATAGGGTCTGAAATCGTCCCTTGAATATCCGCATTATTCCATTCAAATTTCAAGTCGACATTTCTACCGCCTGAATTAGCATTTACTTTTGAAATCGTCCAAGTCTTATTAATGTAGTTAGTAACATTTGATGAACCATCTGAAACGCGCACAGAGAACACATCATCCGCCCCCGTATTGTTCGTGATGCTAACAGGAGCATAATTAGTCATTGTTCCCACAGGGAATAACTTCTCTATAGGATCCACTGTTGACTTTAAATAACCGGTTCCACTCGTTAAGATATAAGCTGACGTGGAGGCATCTTCAATTGTTGCAATAGTTGCATCGTATGAACCAAGTGTAAGCTTATTCCCATTCAACTTTAAAGTTCCATTATTAGTCCAAGAGGCCCCTATCGAATACCCATTATTAGCTGAATTTTGTAAAATAAAATACTTACCTGCATTAAAGCCCACTGGGGTAGATGCTGCCGTACCATTTGAATTTACTGTCCAAGAAACAAGATTCTGTAATGAGGCTACACTTGCCACCACCGGATAATAAGGTACCGTTTCTAAAAAAGCAAGCGTCTGAGCCGTGATGACACATCCATTGCTCTGAGTCGCCTTTAATTTATAATAGGTCGGAGTAGCATTAGAATATGGATTAATGGTCAAAGCGCGTGTTTGTGTACCCGTTTGCGTCGTTGAAATATCAGCCAAATTGGAATAGCTATTGCTATTTAAACTAGTACTTGAACTCCATTGGTAAGATGAGATCGTTTCACCTGCAATAGGCGAAACATCGATACTTTGATTAAAACGCGTCCCCGTTAATGTGTACATCGTCGAAGGTGGAGCAATCCGAATATAGGGTACAGACTCGTAACCCTGATTATAAATAGCTAACTCAGAAATACCATAGAAATCCGTAGCGGAGAATCCCTTTCTAATAATACGTACATAGCGTGCATTTTGTGTAGGGAAAGAGAATAAGTTCCCTGAAGGAGCCGTGGTGTTAGAAATCGCTGCAACCACTTTAGTCCAAGTAGTGTTGTCATTACTTAATTCTAAAGCTCCCGTACTGAAGGATGGTACCGCAGTACTCATTGCAGAAA
Source organism: uncultured Lishizhenia sp. (assembly GCA_964414045.1). Lineage (GTDB taxonomy): Bacteria > Bacteroidota > Bacteroidia > Flavobacteriales_D > Crocinitomicaceae > UBA952. The sequence continues at coordinate 4,971 of CAYPVA010000099.1, forward strand.
AATCTGTCATTCGAACACTACTCACCGGAATAGATGATCCTAAATCTGCTGTGATATATCCACCATAGGTAGGTTCAGAAATGGCAGAAGAATTAACCCAATTAGAAGTAGATCCAGATAAAGCAAAATTTGTTAATGTACCGTTAACAGCAGAAGAACTAAAATCTGAAACTGCTGATCCTGTTCCTTCATTGAATTTATAATGTAATAATAGACCACTATTACCCGTTACATCAGCATCTTTTGTATTTAAAATTTCTGATGCCGTTCGGGCAGAATTCCAAATACGTGCTTCATCAATATCGCCTTTGTATTGGAAATAACTACCACTTCCAAAAGCACCAATATTTAAAGAATAACTTGCAGAAGTAACATTTGTCGTTCCTGAAGCATCTGCAACACCATTAATAAAAATGGTTGCGCTTCCAGCATTTACTGAGACCGCTATATGGGTCCATGTATCCGAAGGAATTGAAGAATTAGAAATGACATTATAGCCACTTGTTTCAAAAACCAATTTACGATCACTTGAACTCCAAGTGTTTACATAAAATGCAAATCCGCTTGTATTTCCTCCAGGAGATTTTTTACCAAAAACCGTGTTAATTGTAGCTGGTGCAGTACTGGATATTTTCACCCATGCTTCCAAGGTAAATCGACTCGTATTTGTAAAATCCAATGCAGCTGGATTACCCAGATTTACATAGTCATCGTAACCATCAAAATTTAACGCTTTAGATGAGGATGCGAGCGTAGTATTACTTTGTACAATAATTCCCGTTTCATTATTCCCATCATTTAAATTTGCCAGTGCATTTGTGTGAGAAACAGATGACGGATTTGAAATTCCGGTTTTAGCAGATGAAGAAGTATATGCGGTAATCGAAGATGTTGCCGCAGCGCATTCCCCATAAATATCCGCCACTTTTAAGGTTATCTCATTACTATATGTGTTAGTACAAGAGGTCTTCGTTAATTTCAAACGGTACTTAAATAGGTGCAAACCTTCGCCCACGGTACTCAATGTTAGGTTAGCCGTGCTTGCTGTCGTTCCACTTACTCCTGTATAGATAGATCCATCTAAGCTGCTAGTTAAATCTACCCAGTTTGTACCATTGTCATTTGAACGTTGCCAGATGTAGGAATTTTGGCCTGATAAACCCGTTGCCGTAATTGTACGGTTTGATTCATTTGTTAAGGCAAAAACGTTAGGAATAGATCCAACTGTCGCTCCTGAATTCGTAACAGAAACAGACGTTACAGAGGCAGATGTACATCCATAAGCATCGATTGCCTTTGCATAATAGGTTTGATTTTGCTGAGAAATCGGTGTTGTGAAGTTATTTCCTGTTCCTACTAAATTAGTGGCCGCTAATTCGCTATACCAATAAATCGTGGCGCCTGTACTAGGTGTCGCCCCTACTGAAGAAGAGACAAGGCCACAAGCGGTACCTGGCGTAGTTGAGGTGATGGTAGGTAAAGCAATTGAAGTAATGATTACTGGAGTACGACCACTCTCACAAGTTAAAGACCCGCTCGTAATAGATGCAGAAACATAACGTGTAACTGAGGCGATAATATTTGAAACCGTCGCATTCGAAATAGAGGCACTTCCACCAGATGAGGCTGTATACCAATTCAACGTTCCAGCAGAAGCTGTAGCACTTAAGGAAACGGAAGGAGTACCATAACAAACAGAAACATCAGTTGCGTCTAAAATCCTAGGACTTTGGACAATATCCACATGTACAGTAGATTCAGCTGACTCTCCGTTACAGTTAGATGCCGTTGCGTAATAATCTGTCGATGATGTCAAAACTGGAGTAATGAACGTATCTCCTGTTCCCACTAATTGATGCGCACTATCGTACCAATCAATTGTACCGTCAGGCGTTGTACTTGCAGAAAGTATGAACGAGCCCGCGTCACATTTTTGGGAAGTATAAGATCCCACTGTAACTACCGGAATAGATAAATTTAGATTTGCTTGCACGGCAGACCTAGCTACAGAAATACAGCCATTCGCATCCAATGCCTCTGCATAATAGGTTGTTGATGACGAAATAGAGGGAGTCGTAAAAGTTTGATTTGAGTTAGATTGACCTAATAAATTGCCTCCAGTCGAAGCATCATACCATTTAATTAAAGAGGAACTTGCTTTAGCAGAAATAGGTACAGTTCCTGTGCCACAAATTGTATTATCATTGACAGAAATGATCGTAGGAATAGAATTCACATTGACCACTGAAGGCAAAGTAGAAAAAAATTATAAACAAAAATTCAATTCTTATTAAAACT
>CAYPVA010000100.1:0-7249 GCA_964414045.1 uncultured Lishizhenia sp.
AAGCAAACTATGCCATATAACAAGACGGAAATAAGCCCTAAATCGCTGTAAATCTACGAATGTCTGTCTCCGGATGTAAAGGTGTTTGGTGCAGCAAGAAAGCTGCTAACTCATTGGCTAATGTAGGGGCCATCATGTATCCTTTGGTGCCGAGACCATTAAAGATATAGACTCCTTGATATTCAGGGTGTTCTCCCATCAATGGGCGCCTGTCTAAAACAGTTGGTCTAATGCCTGCTTTTTGCTCCAATATTTCGTACTTATAACTGCCTAAACTTGACAACATTTCAATTAATTGGTTGCGACCGGCTTCTGTAATTTCCAAGCTTGCGTTGTTCCATTCGTAAGTGGCGCCAATCCTAAACTGCTGAGCACCAAGTGGCAACACAAAACACTTTCTGTTCAAAGATTCCTCTGCATTTAAATTTTCACTTTTGATGAGCAAGGTTTGCCCTTTGGTTTGTTGCAGCGGTAAATAAGAAAAGGTGGCCTCAAATTTTTGTTGATACCCCAAGCAAAAAATAACCTTGTCGTAGGTAATATTGCGGTATGTCCTGGATTGTGGATTCCACAAATTGGGATCAAATACCTCGGTACGCAGCATGCCATTGCGCTGAAAATAGGCGGCATTTGCCTCCACCCATTTTGAAGCATGGACCCAAAAAGCATTTTTCACCCGACCGCTTCCAAATAAATTGTATGCACCCTCATGCGCGAGGTCTTCTGGAGAAAGAGGATTTAAATACGCAGAATAGTCACTTTGGGCTTGCCGTTCCTCCCACATTTGTTTTTCTTGTAAGGAAGAAAAAAAACGACGAATCACTATCGGATGGTAAAGTTCCTCGCCGATTGCATGGCTAATTTCCTGATAAAAGGCTTGTGCCTCTGGCAGAAACTCATCAAGACGCCATGACTTATTCATTCTTCTGAACACCATTGGGTTGACCATTCCAGCAGCGATGCTACTCGAATGATTTTCCCCTGAATCAACAAGTTCAACCTGTTGCCCTTGGCGCATTAATTGATGCGCTAAACAAGTGCCAGCAAGACCTGCGCCAAAGATTAAAATCCGTTCCAAAGGTTCTATTAATTAGTAAATGCGAAGCTAAGCAAACTTATCTGAATTTGAGGATTGACATCTCGAATTGCCTTGACCAAAGCTTCGAGCGTGGCGCCGGTCGTGATGACATCATCTACGATTAGAATATGTGCATTAGAAACCTGTGCGCCAAGACCTTTAAAAATATCTTGGACATTTTCCCAACGGCCAAATCGGTCTAATTGTGTTTGACTTTTTGTATGTGTTTTCTTTTTTACAAGATTCTGAAGTATTGGTTTATGCCAGTGTTTAGAAAGTCCGATTGCCAACAATTCACTTTGGTTGTAGCCCCTGGCAAATTTCTTTCTAGGATGGATCGGTACGGGAAGCAAATAATCACAAGAAGTGATCGCGTGGTCTTTCAATAGTATAGCCATGTGTTCACCAAGAAAAATGCCAAGAGGTGCTTTAAAGTCGTATTTTAAAGCTCTTATAAGTGACTGACTCACTGTTCCTTTTCCATAATAATAAAGTGCAGCGGCGTGTTTGATATTGGTCCTGCCCTGAAATAAGCGCTCTAATTGATTCACACCCTTTTCTTTTTCAAAATAGGTGGGTTTGAGTTGTTCCCAGCATCCGAAGCATAAATATTTTTCTGTGCTTACCAATTCTTTATTGCAATGTAAACAGACATTCGTAAAAATCAGATGACCGAGGCCGTCTGAATAATTTTTAAGCACCAAACTGAGATTGCGAAAGTATTTGATCATTTCAAAAGTTATTCAACATTAACGTGTTTAAAACTGCTTGAATTGTGTCCAAAATTTTTATGATCACTTTGTTAATTTTATAGTGGTTTCTTTTCATACAAAAATTATCGTTTCAAACAGACAATTTTCTTCCGAAAAATTATCAATACCCGCTTTTAAAACGTGTGAATATCTTTCTTGAGCTTGTTGAAATCCACGGAAGCGTTGATGTAGAAAGGATTGCGCAAATTGGTGTTGAAAACCTCAAATAAATGTTAATTTCTTTAATTGATTCGAGACCGAATTTTAACAAATTTTGTATCCCTGATTTAGTCTGAAAAACCGTAACCAAAACTCTATGGAAAAAGCATTACACGAACCTATACTAGAAGAGAATAAAAGTCGTTTTGTGCTGTTTCCCATTCAGCACGATGACATCTGGAGCTTTTACAAAAAAGCTGAAGCCAGCTTCTGGACAGCAGAAGAAATCGATTTATCTCCTGATCAAATTGATTGGGAAAATAAATTAAATGACGACGAACGTCATTTCATCAAGCACGTTTTGGCTTTCTTTGCTGCGTCAGATGGCATTGTCAACGAAAACCTCGCTGAACACTTCCTCAACGAAGTACAATACACCGAAGCCAAATTCTTTTATGGTTTTCAAGTTACCATGGAAAACATTCACTCAGAAACTTATTCGCTTCTGATTGACACCTATATCAAAGACACTCAAGAGAAAAACTACTTGTTCAACGCCATCGATACCGTTGATTGCGTTCGCAAAAAAGCCGATTGGGCACTGCGTTGGATTGACCAAGGATCATATGCCGAACGCCTTGTGGCTTTTGCTGCTGTTGAGGGCATCTTTTTCTCTGGTTCTTTCTGTTCCATCTTTTGGTTGAAAAAACGCGGCTTGATGCCAGGCCTTTCATTCTCTAACGAACTCATTTCGCGAGACGAAGGTTTGCATTGTGATTTCGCTTGTTTGCTTTACACCAAACACCTCGTTAACAAACTACCAAAGGAAAAAGTAAGAGAAATTATTACTCACGCTGTAGAAATCGAAAAAGAATTCGTTACTGACGCGCTACCTGTCAAGCTCATTGGCATGAACAGCGACCTCATGGGTCAGTACATCGAATTCGTTGCAGACCGCCTGTTAGTAGAACTTGGTAATGAGCGCGTTTATAACGCAAGCAATCCTTTTGATTTCATGGACATGATTTCAATCCAAGGAAAAACCAATTTCTTCGAAAAGCGCGTAGGTGAATATCAAAAAGCTGGGGTGTTGGCCGGCAAAGAAAATCAGACCTTTAGTCTCGACGAAGATTTCTAAAAAACCTAAACTAACTATAAATTAAAGGAGCACATGTACGTTGTAAAAAGAGACGGCCGAAAAGAAGCCGTAAAATTTGATAAAATCACTGCCCGCATCATCAAGATGTGTTATGGCCTTGATCCGCTTGTATCACCCGAAGCAGTGGCTATGAAAGTCATCGAAGGGATTTTTGATGGCGTAACTACCACAGAGCTTGACAACCTAGCTGCTGAAGTTGCTGCCGCAAAAACCATCGATCACCCTGACTACGCTTTACTCGCTTCAAGAATTGCAGTTTCTAACCTTCATAAAGAAACTAAAAAGACCTTCTCTGAAGTGATGCAAGATATGTATCAATACATTGATCCAAAGACCAACGAAGCTGCTTCGCTCCTTGCAGACGACGTCTATGAGATCATCATGAACAACAAAGAGTTGCTTGATTCAAGCATCATCTATGACCGCGATTTCCGCTACGATTACTTCGGTTTCAAGACCTTGACACGCTCCTACCTCATGCGCTTGAACGGAAAAATCGCTGAAAGACCACAACAAATGCTCATGCGTGTTGCCGTTGGTATCCATAAAGAGGATGTCCAATCTGCAATCAAAACCTACAACCTCATGTCTGAAGGTTGGTTTACACACGCAACACCAACATTATTCAATTCAGGTACTCCTAAACCACAAATGTCTTCTTGCTTCTTGTTAACCATGAAAGAAGATAGCATCGGTGGTATTTACGACACACTCAAATCGTGTGCGCAAATTTCTCAATCCGCTGGTGGCATTGGTTTGTCTATCCACGACATCCGTGCGACAGGATCCTACATCAAAGGCACCAACGGTACCTCTAACGGTATCGTTCCTATGCTGCGCGTTTTCAACGATACAGCACGTTACGTAGACCAAGGTGGCGGTAAGCGCAAAGGATCTTTTGCCATTTATATCGAGCCATGGCATGCCGATGTTTTTGATTTCCTTGACCTCAAGAAAAATCACGGTAAAGAAGAGCAACGTGCCCGTGACCTCTTTTATGCGCTCTGGATTCCAGACTTATTTATGAAGCGTGTCAAAGAAAACGGCGAATGGACACTCATGTGCCCACACGAATGCCCGGGTCTTTCTGACACACACAGTGCTGAATTCGAAGCACTTTACACGAAATACGAGCAAGAAGGTAAAGGACGTAAAACAATTAAGGCGCAAGACCTTTGGTTTAAAATCCTAGAGTCTCAAATTGAGACCGGAACACCATACATGCTGTATAAAGATGCGGCAAATGCCAAGTCTAACCAACAAAATTTAGGGACCATCAAGTCTTCTAACCTTTGTACCGAAATCATCGAGTACACAGCACCTGACGAAGTTGCTGTATGTAACTTGGCTTCTTTGGCCTTGCCTAAATTTGTTACAGAAGAGGGTGCCTTTGACCACGATAAACTATTCGAAGTTACTTATCAAGCTACCCTCAACCTCAACCGCATCATCGATAATAATTTCTACCCAGTAGAAGAAGCGCGTAACTCCAACATGCGCCACAGACCAATCGGTCTTGGTGTTCAAGGATTAGCCGATGCATTTATCATGATGGGCTTCCCGTTCGAGTCCGAAGAAGCACGCGCATTGAATCGCGAAGTATTTGAAACCATCTACTTTGCCTCAATGACAGCCTCTAAAGACTTAGCTAAAGTTGATGGCCCTTACGAAACAATTAAAGGTTCTCCTGTTTCTAAAGGTGTTTTCCAATTTGATATGTGGGGCGTTACTCCTACCAATCGTTGGGAATGGGATCTTCTTAAAGCCGAAGTTAAAAAACACGGTGTCCGCAATAGTTTGTTACTTGCGCCTATGCCTACGGCTTCTACCGCACAAATTCTTGGCAACAACGAATGTTTTGAGCCATACACATCCAATATTTACACACGTCGCGTGCTTTCAGGTGAATTCATCATCGTCAACAAGCACTTACTCAAAGACCTCGTTAAAGAAGGTCTCTGGAGCAAAGACATGCGTCAAAAAATTATGGCTGCGAACGGATCTATCCAAAACATCCAAGAAATTCCTCAACGCCTCAAAGATCTTTATAAAACAGCTTGGGAAATTTCTCAAAAAGCAATCATCGAACAAGCTGCTGACCGCGGTGCCTATATTTGTCAAAGTCAATCGCTCAACATTTTCATGGAGAACGCCAACTTTGGTAAACTGACTTCCATGCATTTCTATGGCTGGGAAAAAGGACTAAAAACAGGTATGTATTACCTCCGTACCAAAGCAGCAACTGACGCCATCAAATTCACCGTTGACAAAACAGTTGTAGAAGAACCTAAAGCACAAAGCATCGAAGATCAACAAGCTGCTATCGCTTGTTCACTCGATGACCCAGAAGGTTGTGAAATGTGTTCTGGATAGAAGCGGCGCTAGCTGGTTATATGCTGAACGTAAATTCATTTAAAATAAGGCCTACTTTTTAGTGGGCCTTTTTATTTATAGCGTAACTTTGCATTTTCCCAATATAAAATGACAAATTCAAAAGCTATTCAGCGCGCATTAATCTCGGTTTATTACAAAGATGGTTTGGCGCCTATCGTGCAAAAATTACACGAAAACAACGTTGAAATATTATCTACAGGCGGTACCCTTGCATTCATTAAAGAACTTGGCGTCCCAGTCACTGCCGTTGAAGATGTCACCCAATTTCCTGAAATTTTAGGTGGTCGTGTCAAAACTTTACATCCTGCTATTTTTGGTGGGATTCTCAATCGCCGTGACCTCCCAGCAGATCAAGCGCATATGGCCCAACATAATCTTGGCCCTATTGACCTTGTCATTGTTGACCTCTATCCATTTGAAGAGACACTTAAAAGTGGGGCAAGCCACGCCGATATCATCGAAAAAATTGACATTGGCGGTATTTCCCTCATTCGCGCAGCGGCCAAGAATTTCAATGATGTAGTCATCATTCCAAGTGTCCACCAGTATGGCCAATTTTTAAATATTCTAAGCCAACAAGGTGCGACAACAAATCTAGAACAACGCAAAGCTTTTGCAGGTGAAGCTTTTCATGTTTCTTCACATTACGACACCCTGATTCATCAATATTTTATGAATCAAGAAAGCGCTTATCTAAAAATAAGCGAAGAAAAACAAAGCCCGCTTCGTTATGGAGAAAACCCCCATCAAAAAGGAGTATTCTTCGGTGATCTCGACGCACTTTTTACAAAACTTCATGGTAAAGAGCTATCTTACAATAATTTACTTGATGTCGATGCAGCAGTTCGTTTGATGAACGAATTCAAGCACGATCAACCAACTTTTGGCATTTTAAAACACAATAATGCATGTGGGCTTGCTACCAGAGAGACGCTCAAAGAAGCTTATGAAACTGCATTAGCCGCTGACCCCGTAAGCGCTTTTGGAGGTATCTTGATTGCAAATACAACTATTGAAATTGATACTGCGACCCTCATCAATGATTTATTCTGTGAAGTACTGATCGCGCCAGCCTATTCAGATGAAGCCATCATGCTTTTACAGTCTAAAAAGAACCGAATTATTTTAGTCCAAAATGACATTGAATTGCCTACAACCCTTGTGCGCAGTGCTTTAAATGGATATTTAGTTCAAGATGCAGACATGGCTACCGAAGGTCCTGAAAACCTAGAAGTTAAAACAAAAGTAGCCCCAAGTGCTGCTGAAATCCAAGACCTGCTTTTCGCAAATAAGTTAGTGAAGCACACCAAATCGAATACGATTATCTTGGCAAAAAATGGACAATTATTGGCGAGTGGAACCGGGCAAACGTCGCGCGTAGATGCGCTCAGACAAGCCATCCACAAAGCAAAATCTTTTGGCTTTGACCTCAACGGCGCAGTGATGGCCAGCGATGCATTTTTCCCATTTCCTGATTGTGTTGAAATTGCACACAACGAAAATATCAACGCTGTTATTCAGCCCGGAGGCTCTGTAAAAGACGATTTATCAATCACTTACTGTGATGCAAATCAAATGAGCATGGTCTTTACGGGGGTACGCCATTTCAAGCATTAAGCGTTGGTCACAATAAAAATTAAAATGTTTCGAAATTTATGTAACCTTTCGATGCATATTTCGAATAACTAAAGGTTACAACATAAATTA
>CAYPVA010000101.1:0-7238 GCA_964414045.1 uncultured Lishizhenia sp.
ATTCCCTTGGTTCTTTTTGATAATACACTTGAAAGCCCTGCGTTTCCAACGGTACACATCAACGACGCCGAGGCAGCCACGAAATGCGCGCACTATTTAAATGCAAAAAAAGTCAAACGCGTTGCTGCCGTATTTGGCCCTGAAGAATTGAATATTTCAAAAAATAGAAAGCTCGGTTTTGAAAGCGCCCTTGACCCAGAAATTAGCCTAGAAATCTGTTTTGCAAAAGATGCCAATGCAGCCTACCACTTTGCAATGGATCAAATTCAAAATAAACAGACAAGTGCATTCTTTGGTATTTCGGACGAGGTCTTGCTCGGTATCATTACGGCAATCAAAGAAAACAAACTGTCAAAGAAAACTGAGGTGATTGGTTTCTCTGACGGTCTAACCATGCCTTTTCTGCACAAACAACTCCGTTATATCTTTCACGATGGCAAAATCGTTGGCCAAAGAGCTGCCGAACTTATTTTAAGCTGCATGGAAGATGATCAAAATAAAAGCGAAAATGTTGAAATAGACGTCGAATTATTTGGCATTGAGGTCTGATTTATACTTTATTTCTAACTTTGAGCTAGAAATGCAACACGACCTCAATTTAAAACCTTTCAATACTTTTGGCATTGAAGCCAAAGCACTTCATTTTTCGACGTTTGCTGATTGGCAACAACTCCCAAATCTCTTGAGTGCTTATCCTCATTTACCTATCCTTATACTGGGCGGCGGAAGCAATGTGCTTTTTACCAACGACTTCGAAGGCGTTGTTTTGCGCAACGAAATCAAAGGCATTCAAAAAGTTGCGGAAGATGAGGATTACGTCTATGTCAAGTCAGGCGCAGGTGAAATCTGGCACGAGTTTGTTTTATACTGTATTGCCAATCAATGGGCCGGCCTTGAAAACCTCTCGCTCATTCCGGGTTCAGTTGGCGCTAGCCCAATGCAAAACATTGGGGCTTACGGTGTTGAAATCAAAGATGTCTTTCACGAATTAAGTGCCTATCACATTGCCACGGGTGAGATTCATCAATTTGACAACCAACAATGTCAATTTGGCTATCGAGAAAGTATATTCAAACGCGCGCTAAAAAATCAATATGTGATCATCGACGTAACGTTCAAGCTCAGCAAGCAAGCCAACCTAAAAACAAGCTATGGTGCCATTCAACAAGAGCTCGAAAAATTAAATATTAGCGAACCTACTATACAAGATATTTCAAAAGCTGTTATTTCCATCCGACAATCAAAACTCCCAGACCCCAAAGTTTTAGGTAATGCCGGAAGTTTTTTTAAAAATCCGGTTGTTTCTATGCAATTATTTGAAACCATTAAGGACCAATATCCTGAAGTATCCTTTTATCCCATTTCAGATACAGAAGTGAAACTAGCGGCTGGCTGGCTCATAGAGAAAGCTGGATTTAAAGGATTAAAAGTAGGCCATTGCGGTGTTCACCAAAAACAAGCGTTAGTATTGGTCAATTACGGAGGTAGTACTGGCCAAGAAATCCTAGATTTATCAACTCAAATTATCGAAAAAATTCAACAACTTTTCGGCCTGACCTTAGAACGAGAAGTCAATATTATTCCTACCCATGAAAGTATCCTATAACTGGCTCAAAGATTTACTAAATTTCAGCTATACCCCTGAAGAACTTGATGCTGTTCTCACTGAAACAGGATTAGAGGTAGAAGGAATTGAACGCATCGAGGACATCAAAGGTGGTTTAAAAGGCGTCGTGGTAGGCGAAGTTTTAACTTGCCAAAAACATCCTGACGCGGACAAACTCAAAGTTACCACGGTCAATGTGGGTTCGGGCGAACCCCTGCAAATTGTCTGTGGCGCACCAAATGTAGCCCAAGGACAAAAAGTACTTGTTGCCACCGTTGGCACCACTTTATACCCTCAACCCGATCAAGCTTTTGAAATTAAAAAAGCAAAGATCAGAGGTGTCGCTTCAGAAGGAATGCTTTGCGCTGAGGATGAACTCGGTATAGGCACCAGCCATGACGGTATCCTCGTTTTGGAGGCACATCATGAAGTCGGCACACCTGCAGCTCAATTATTTAATTTACAAAATGATGCGCAACTTGAAATTGGGCTCACGCCAAATCGCGCCGATGCGATGGGGCACATTGGAGTTGCCAGAGATATCAAGGCTTACATGCATGTGCACCACAACCTAAAAGAAGAACTCCTCTGGCCAGCCATTACAGAAATCAAGGATCAAGGCACAGCACTCCAAATAGAAATCAAGGATCAAGCTGCTTGCAAAGCGTATTATGCCATCAAACTCAATGGCATTAAAGTTGAACCATCTCCAAGTTGGATGCAAAGCAGGCTCAGAGCTGTTGGCATCAAACCCATCAACAATGTGGTTGACTGCAGCAATTACGTCATGAGAGAACTCGGTACGCCGCTTCATATTTTTGATGCTCAAAAAATACATGGGGAGATATCCGTTCGCCAGGCCTTAAAAGCTGAAAAATTTACCGCACTCGATGAACAAACCTATACTTTACAAGGATCTGAACTGCTCATAGCTGATGCCAATGGGCCGCTTTGCTTGGCCGGTATCATGGGCGGAAAAGACAGCGGTGTGACCGAAAACACACAAGAAATCCTCATTGAATCTGCTGTTTTTGACGCGGTAAGCATTCGCAAAGCTGCGCGCTTACATGGCTTTAACACCGATGCCTCTTTTCGTTTCGAACGCGGCGTTGACCCAGATTTAACAATCTATGCATTAAAGCGTTGCATCTATTTACTTCAACAAATAGGCAAAGCAAATATCAGCAGCAATTTATTTGGTTTTTCTGGGGAAAGCAGCCCAGCTATCGAGCTTGATCTTAATTTAAATCAAGTCAAGCAATTGATCGGTACAGAACTTGAAACGGCGCTCATCGAACGCATCTTATTAGATTTAGATTTTCAAATTCTCGATAAAAATCCAGCTACGATTCAACTTCGGGTTCCGAGATACCGCGTCGATGTCACACGTCCGATTGATGTCATCGAAGAAATATTACGCATTTACGGCCTCAACCAAGTGCCACTTCCCGACAAATGGAATTTCTCTTTGCCGGTTCGCGCTCGCTTTTACCCAGAAAAATATAAAGAAAGCTGCAGTGAGTTTTTAGTAGGAAGAGGCTTTTCAGAAATATTAAATAATTCCCTAACCAAACTCTCCTACGCAGAAAAATTTCCTATTTCAGATGAGCAGCAAGCCATACGAGTACTCAATCCATTGAGTCAAGATTTAGGTATTCTCAGACAATCAATGCTTTTTGGCTTGCTAGAATGCCTGCAATACAACCAAAACAGACAACAGAGTAATTTGCGCATTTTTGAATTTGGGCAGCAATACAATCTAATGGATGGAAAGCGCAAAGAAAAGATGCAGTTAACACTTGCGCTCATGGGCCAACACTCCACTGATAGTTGGCTAAATAGCGATCAAAAAACTTCGCAATTCAATTTCTTTCACATGAAAGCCGAAGTTTTGGCTTTATTTAACCGTTTGGGCATACAAAGCCAAATCCAAGAAAAACCCTTACAACACCCCCATTTTGAGGACGGTATCATTCTGGAAGCAAACGGAAAAACATTGGCAAGTATCGGCTGGATCAACAGCGCTATTCAAACTACTTTTGACCTCAAACAACGCCCATACATCGCTTTGCTAAATTGGGATGACCTCATGCACGTGGCTAAAAAGCAAAAGATCAGCTTCCAAGAATTACCAAAAACATTTGCAGTCCGACGCGATCTTTCTTTGTTGGTCTCTAAAGAAACAAGCTACCATGCCCTTAAAACTGCGGCAATTAGTGCGGAGCGTAAATTACTTCAGGACGTGCAATTATTTGATGTTTATGAAGGGAAAAACCTCGAGCCAGGGCTCAAGTCTTATGCCCTATCTTTCTTTCTACAAGATCCCCAACAAACATTGACCGATAAGCATATAGAAAAAGCAATGCAGCAAATCACACAAGCGCTTGAAAAAGCCTGCAATGCAAAAGTCAGAATGTAATTGTTGTGAATTTAAGCGGTAAGATAACGCTCCAAATTGGTGTTAGAAACCAATTCTTCTGAACCCAAAATCAATAAAGATTTAACTTTATTGGTTTCTAACCAAAGCTCAAAATTGGTAATGCCAACGCGCAAAGTTCCGTTGATATCAATTTTGTGCACGGGTTTTTGTTGTTTATCAAACAACGACTTTACCTCTAAAATTTCAGCTGATAATTCTTGGTTTTGATTGAAAATGAGCAGACTATCAGTTGCTTCAAAAAAATCAGCGGGTTTTTCTTGGGACAAAATCAATTCTTGGGCACGTACATTGGCCCAATTTTGAATGGCACTTGAAAATTGATTACCTGCTAATAAATAAATCGACGCTACTTTCATTCTTCCTCTAAAATTGTCCGCAAATATAGTGCTAATAAGCACATCCTTACTTTTCGTAACCTAAAATTTTGAGGTAATCTTGTGCAGTTTGCTCATTACTAAAGACTTCGGTCTGAATTTTTCCATCTTCATCACGGCGAATTAAAATGTGTTTGGGTTCTGGAATCAGACAGTGCTTTAAACCTCCGTAACCACCAATGGTTTCTTGATAAGCGCCTGTATTGAAAAAACCGATAAATAAGGTGTTGTTTTTATCAAACTTTGGCAAATAGATGGCATTGGAATGTTGCTCAGAGTTATAGTAATCATCGGAATCACAGGTGAGGCCACCTAGTAAAACCCGCTCGTAGTCATCGTTCCACCTGTTGATCGGCAACATGATGAAGCGCTGATTAATGGCCCAGGTATCAGGAAGGTTGGTCATGAAAGAGGAGTCAATCATGTTCCATTTCTCGCGGTCATTTTGCTGTTTCTGATGCAAGACGCTGAAAATTGCTCCCCCACTCTCCCCTACGGTAAATGATCCAAATTCTGTAAAAATATTAGGCTCAGGAATGTCGTTGTCTTGGCATACGCGCTTGACTTGCGTTAAAATTTCACGGACCATATAGGCATAATCAAAGTCAAAAGCCAATGATTTCTTGATAGGAAAGCCGCCACCAATATTCAAGGAGTCGAGCTCAGGGCAAAGTTTTTTGAGATCTGAATAGACGCGCAAACATTTAGTGAGCTCGTTCCAGTAGTAAGCCGTATCGTTGATACCCGTATTGATGAAAAAGTGCAACATTTTTACACGCACCCTTGGATTTTCCTTGAGAATAGCTTTGTAAAACGGGACAATTTCTCGGTAACGAATACCCAAACGAGAGGTATAAAACTCAAACTTAGGCTCTTCCTCTGAAGCGATGCGAATACCGATATTCAATTCTTTGGTGGTTGATTGAATGAGCTGTTTGAGTTCATCGATGTTGTCAACCACCGGAACGATGCGCAACTCGTCTTCTTCGATGAGCTGAGCAATGTTGTCGAGGTAAGGTTTTGGTTTGTAGCCATTGCATATGACATAACTCTTTTGCTTGAGTTTGCCAGCAGCATGCAAACTTTTGACGATATCGATGTCAAAAGCAGACGATGTTTCGATATGTACGTCGTTTTTCAGCACTTCATCGAGCACAAATGCAAAATGCGAACTTTTGGTACAGTACGAATAATAGTAGTTTCCTTGATAACCAAGGTTCATGATGGCTTCTCGAAACCAACCTTTGGCACGCTGGATATTATTTGAAATTTGCGGTAAGTAATGAAACTTGAGCGGTGTACCGTGCTCATGAACCAAACGCATTAAGTCAATTCCATGAAAAAACAAGCGGTCTTCGCGCAAGAAGAATTCGTTTTGTGGAAAATCAAAGGTTTGATCAATAAGATCGATGTATTTAGTTCTCATGCGTTTTTCAAATAATAACTGAGTTCTGTACGTAAATACTGCGCTTAAGTTTCGCTTCCTGAAACAGTTTTGAAACGCGCTACAATTTTGTGCAAAAATACTGCTTTTTAAATGGATTTGAAGCGCTCGAAAATACTACTTTTGGGTACAGCAAATTTCCATGTCCTACTTAGACGAATTAAACGAAAGTCAGCGGGTTGCCGTTGAACATATTTATGGCCCAATAATGGTCATTGCCGGTGCGGGTTCCGGCAAAACGCGCGTGCTTACCTATCGCATTGCCCATATGATGGAGCAAGGCGTGGATCCTTTCAATATTTTAGCCTTGACCTTTACCAATAAAGCTGCCAAGGAAATGACTGAAAGAATTGGTCAAATTGTTGGGGGCGCTGAGGCCAAAAATATCTCTATGGGTACCTTCCACTCGGTGTTTTCAAAAATTCTGCGCTTCAATGCCGAGCGCATAGGCTTTCCAAATAATTTCACCATTTACGACACCCAAGATTCAAAAAGTCTGATCAAAGACATCATCAAGGAATTCAACCTAGACGACAAAACATATAAGCCAAGCATGGTTTTTGGACGCATCTCAGCTGCCAAAAACAACCTGATTTCACCTGAAGCTTACCTGGCCAACGAAGAGATTCAACTCGAGGACAAACAAGCCCGCAGACCCGAAATCGGAAAGGTTTTTCAGGCCTATGCCAATCGCTGTCAAAAAGCGGGTGCCATGGACTTCGATGACCTCCTCTATTTTACCAATGTCCTGATGCGCGACTTCCCTGACGTCTTGCATTACTATCAACAAAAGTTTCAATACATTTTGGTAGATGAGTACCAAGATACCAACTACGCGCAGTACCTCATCGTTAAAAAATTAGCTGCAGCTTACCAAAACATTTGTGTGGTTGGAGACGACGCCCAAAGTATTTATTCATTCCGAGGCGCCAACATTGAAAACATCCTCAATTTCAGAAAAGACTACCCTGATTTTGCACTTTACAAGCTAGAACAAAATTACCGCAGTACCAAAAACATTGTTGAAGCAGCCAATAGCGTCATTAAAAAGAACAAAGACCAAATTTTCAAAACCGTCTGGACAGACAACCAAGAAGGCAGCAAAATAAAAGTCTTGCGCTCACTCACTGACAACGAAGAAGGACGCAGTATTGCGCAGGCTATTTTTGAAAAGAAAACCGCTGAAGGCGGACGCTTTCAAGATTTCGCCATCCTCTATCGCACCAACAAACAATCGAGGGCTTTTGAGGAAGCTTTGCGCAAACTCAATATGCCTTACAAAATTTACGGAGGGCTATCGTTTTACCAACGCAAGGAAATCAAGGACCTCCTTGCTTATTTCAGACTTGCTGCCAACCCCCACGACGAAGAAGC
>CAYPVA010000102.1:0-7066 GCA_964414045.1 uncultured Lishizhenia sp.
GGATGAATAGTGTAGTGTGGTTTTCTGCTTTTCTTATCTTCGTTGTGATTGTCTTGGAAATTTATTTGCAAACGAGATTTATTGAAAAGGGGTAGTCTTTTTCGGGAGAGGTATCCTAATTTGGTCCAACCAAATATGTCTTTTTACTTTTATAAACACTGAATAAGAGTGAGATCTAAATGAAAAATCTAATAATTACTTTTCTCATTTCATTCGCACTTGAAGTAAGCGGTTGTGATTGTAATACACAATCACTATCACAGGCATTTAGTGACTCTGATTTAATCATCAAAGGGAAAGTTGTTAATGTGGAATTGAAGCAATTTGTTGTTTCACCACTCCAAAAGGATTCCATCGAATCCTCTTTGAAACAAAAGATATTTTCGGATACAATTAACTATTATGAATACACATTCCTTGTTCAAAAGGTATTCAAGAACATAAACGCATTTGAAAAAATTGTAATTCGGAGCGGAGCATATGATTCTAACTGCGAAATTCAATTCAAGATAAACGCAACATACTTACTCTACGCATTTAATGGGGATGAAAGAGATCATGTTTTGTATCCAATAGCTCCTGAGGCTGGTGTTTTCTATTCATCAGTTTGCACCAGAACGACTGAAAAATGGAGAAAAGAAATCAGAGCAATAAATAGGATAAAAAAAAAGAATGAATAATATGTTCTTCAATTGTTTTAATCAAAATCTTGTAAAATTCAATATTAATCATTAGAATGGCTTTGCAGGAAAATATCGCTATAAAAATCGGAGGTCGTGAGGCGGTGAAATCAGCGCTCATCGGGCTGTTCACTGCTTATGTTTTTTTTGGAATGCTCATTTTTAATTCGGAACAAGATATTCTCAAAATTGTATTTTGGATTTTCGATACTGATATCTGGTACCACCTACTAATTGGCGCTCTTGGAATTGTTTCAATGTCGTATCTATTTGGTCGAAGAGCAGGTTTAAAAATTTTAGTTGATGAAGAGAATAATTTCTTAGTAGGTATAATATACGGATTTATTGTCTTGACTACTGGTACAATAATCGGATGCACCGTTGGCTTTCTTCAAGAAGTTTTTGAGAATTATACATCAATTGGGAATGCTTTAATAGATTACTATTTTAAACCTCTAGGATTAGTTCTAGTCTTCGGCGCAGTTCCTGTGGCTATCGTAGGAATTTGGTTTGGTATAAGAATAGACAAGGAAGGAAAAAAAATGAAACAGATTCTCTCTAAAGAGAAATCTCATTAATAACCATCAACAGAATTTGATTTAATTAAATATCATAAAAACATGAGCTACGATTTAATGGTGTTTAACAAAGAGGCTGCCCCTAAGACGAGGTCAAAATTTTTAAGTTGGTATGACCAACAAACTGAATGGGCCGAAGGACACGGATATGATGACCCTGCGCATACTTCGCCGGAGTTGCGAAATTGGTAAATGGAAATGATTCAGACTTTTCCCGCAATGAATGGACCTTTCGCTGCGGAAGATGATGAGAGTGATAATATTGCAGAATACAACGTTGGCAAAGACATCATTTATGTAACATTTGGGTGGTCAGCTGCAGAGGTGGCTTATAAAGCGATGTTGGAACTCGCGGCTTGTATTTTATTCTATTTCACCGCATCAACAACCTTCCGGTTCATCTCATCAATCACGGCATTGTCAAACTGCTCTAGATAGATTCCAGTTACACTATTGCCGTAAGAATGCCCTAAAGCTTCAGCGATGAGGTCTTTAGAGTAGCCTAGCTGTCTTGAAATGTTTGCATAGGAGTATCTGAATACGTAGGTGCTCAGTGCCTCCTTAGAATTGATCAAAATGCCTATTTTTTTTGAGATGCGCATTGATGAATTTTCTTTTTTGGACAATCACTTCAACAAGTTGAGGTCTATTCTTCATCTCGACATCACTTAAAACACCAATTAATGTGTTACCGCTCTGCAATTGATTGATGACTTCCTGAACCTCTGGAGTTAACGCTAGGCTGTATAGTTTACCTGTTTTGGAACGCTTGTAGATGATTCTACCACCTTTAATATTTTCTTGTGATAGTAAAAGTAAGTCCTTGATATTGATACCTCTAAGCATAAATATCAGTTTACCTATCAACCATGAGCGATAAAGTGGATGTGTACTTTCTAACTCAAGATTGAAATAGGCTTTCATCTCGGTCATGGTAAAAACACGAGGTGTGGTCTTCTCCTTTCTGATTTTGTATTTCCTAAATGGATACCACTCCAAGCCCATAATGTCATAATGTACAGCCTTGTTGCAGATTGCTCTAAATAACCTCATATAAACACCAATACCGTTTGGACTCATTCCTCTTTTATATAGCTTACTCTCTAACTCTATAATTGATTTGTAGTCTAGCTTTGAAAATGGGATATTCAATTCAATCTCTTTGGATATTACCGATAAACTGGTTTGATAAACCTTAGCTCCACCATGTCTGTTTGCTGTTTTCAACTCTTCAATGTGTTGATTCCAGAAATCAAAGATGGTAATCTCATTCTGAGGCGTGTCAATTAGAAATGATTTAATCTGCTTCAGGTCGTTGCAGCCTAAATGCTCAGCTGTAAAGGTTCGTAGCCTCTTGAGATAATGGGTTTTTAATTGCTCTAAGATGATATTACCTTCCATGTCATGCAATAAACAATTAGACTTGTTATCAAATTGTTCTTTAAGAATTTTAAAACCCGTGCCAATGTCACAGAATTTGTCTTGGATTCTTAATCTGAAAACTACTGGGTAAGTACCGTCTTTCCTTGCTCTTCTTGTGTCAAGGGTTAAATTTAATGTTGCCATTTTTTTATTGATTATGGCAATTCCAATTATGAAAACAATAGCACACGGTTTTGCACACGGTAGGGGGTGTGATTATGCTAAAATTCATTGTTTCTAAAGCTCCGGCTGTTAAAAGGGGAAAGTTGGGAAAACAAAAAACCCAGTAAAACTTGAGTTTACTGGGCTTCTGTTGCTCCCCCTGCTGGACTTGAACCAGCGACCCTCTGATTAACAGTCAGATGCTCTAACCAACTGAGCTAAGGAGGAATGTCTCAATTCGAGGATGCAAATATATGTAATTTTTCGAATTCAAAAAGTGAATTATTTAAAAATTTCATCACTTTTTTTCATCTTTTTTCTAAGTTATTCAAAATCATCATTATCCAACGAAAAATCATCCATGCTTGTTTGGTATTGATCATCGTCTTCGTCCTGATCGACAAAGCCAGTTGCTTCTTGATCTTCGCGATTGGCTGGTCTTAGAATGTTTGTTTTGGAAACATTTAAGCGAATTTCTGTGCGCGAAGTGCCGTCTTCCATTTGAATGGTTTTGGCAAAGGGTGTGCCGATGATTTCAACGAGTGTTCCGCGTGTCAGAAAATCAATGATGCGCATATTCGAACCTTCGCGCTTCCAGATGGTACAATTGACCCAAGTGGTTTTGGTGCGCATTTGGCCAGATTTTTTGTCCTTCCAGTTTTTGTTGTGTGCGACCGGAAAGTTAATGGCTACAATGCCTCTTTCCATGGTTTTAACGTGTGCGTCTTTGCCGATATTGCCAATAAGTCTGGTTTCAAATACAGTTGCCATTTCTTTGTAGAATTAAAAAAGCGTGTAGTGGAATATACCAATACACGCTTCTAACAAAGTAAGTGCTAAATTGTTGCAGCTTAGTGCTGATGACCATGCGGACCATGCGCATGACCGTGAGCCAATTCGTCTGCATCCGCTTCGCGAACCTCAAGAATTGTACCTGCAAAATGAAGGTCAGTACCTGCCAATGGGTGGTTGAAATCCATCTGAACAGTTTCGTCTGTAATTTCTAGAATACGACCACGCAATTGATTGCCATCGCTGTCAGACATTGGCACCAAACTACCTACTTGGAACATAGCGCCATCAAACTGACCATCTTCATTGTGGAAGATATTGGCAGGCAACATCACAATATGCTGTGGATCTTGCTCACCATAAGCATTGGCTGCTAAAATATGGAAGTCGAAATGCTCACCAGCTGTTTTGCCAGCGAGTTTTTCTTCAAATTCAGGAATCATCCCACCAACACCATACAAGAAGGTCAAGGCAGTTTCCGGAGTAGTTTCTTCGATGTGTTCTCCGGTTGTGTGATCAGAGAGCTTGTAGGTCAAGGTGACGACCTTGTTGTGGGAAATTTGCATGTTATTTTTGAATTAATTGCTTTACAAAATTTGGAAGTGCAAAAGTAGAGAAGTGGATGTCTTCGTTGTAGTAACGCAAACCTTTCTCAGAAACAAATGCTTTGATGGCATCAGTGTTGTTTACTTTGCGTGGATCAGCAGCACCTTTGATACCGTATTGGAAACTCCACATTCCGGTAGGGTAGGTAGGTACAAAGAAAAGTCCTACAGGTGCGTTGTCGGCACCGAAAATACTTTGTAGGGTTTGATTGAGTTCGGCAAAGGCTTTTTCATTGAATTTTGGAGATTCACCTTGTGCTACTAATATACCATCAGCTTTGAGCGTGCGGTAACAGTTTTGGTAGAATTCAACACTGAATAGTCCTTCAGCAGGGCCAACAGGATCTGAACCATCAACAATAAGAAGGTCGTAAACGGCATCTGCTGCATTTTTAACAAAAGCAATTCCGTCGTCAACTATGAGTTCTAAACGTGGGTCATCAAAGGCAGCTGCAATTTCAGGTAAATGTTCTTTACACGCCTTGATTACTTCACCGTCGATTTCAACCATTGTTACTTTTTCGATATTGCTGTGGCGCAATACTTCGCGAACGGTTCCGCCGTCACCACCACCAATCACCAATACGTTTTTGGCGTTTTGCAAGGTGAATAAGCTAGGGTGTGAAATCATTTCATGGTAGTGAAATTCGTCTTTAATGGTGGTCATGACCATGTCGTCAAGCGCCAACATTTTACCATATTTTGTTGATTCTAAGATGCGTACACGCTGAAATGGAGACTGCACATCGAAGAAAACATCACCCGTAAAGCGCAAAGAAAGTGCTTGGTCTTCGTCTTTGTCAGTGAACCATACGTTGCGGGTATAAAAATCAGGGTTGCGCCATTCAGCAGCTTTTTCACGGGCACTGGTGATATCAAAATCGTTGCGGGTGAGTAAGTTTACTGAACCGCGCTTCATTTCAATCGCAGAATAAGACTTGGCACCAAAACATTCTTTTAAGTGGTCAAAAGCAATCCAGGCATTCATGTCGCCACATGTAAAGACGTCAACGGCAGCATAGCCATACTCAGGCCAAGTGTGGATAGCGAGGTGACTTTCTTGAATCACAACAACACCAGAAACACCGTATGGAGAGAAGTGGTGAAAGGTCGAATTGATGACGGTAGCTTCTGCCTTGCGGGCTGCTCCGACCATATCGCGTTCGATCGCCGCTACGTCATTCATGACATGCGGATCACAATTCATAAACTCCACTAAAATGTGGTTTCCAAGTGCAATGTTGTTCATTTTCTGCTAATAATTTAAAAAATTGAGCGCAAAGGTACGGAAAATCAAGGGGATTGAAATGAATCTGTTGTTAAATTTAGTCTGATAGATAGCGCAACTTATCCAAACTGACCTTTATTCTTGCCTGACCAAAGATGACGGTCAGTTGTTTTCCCTTCATTTCCTCCACAATTCCGATGCGATTGGTCTGAATCAATTGAACTTTACAACCCACTTGTATCTTTTCTTGTTCATATTTTTCAGCACGCTGCACCTCCTTTTTAGTAGGTTTTTGAGTAGGAGAGGGGAGTGGTGCTTTCTTTTTGATGGTTTGCTTTGACTTTTCTAAACGGAGGTACTGCCCTAATTCCTGAAACAACGCTGTATTGATGTCTTTTTTTCGCGAGGTGGCATTGAACTTATCAATGAAAACCAACATTTTTTTACCTGCCTGCAACTGTCGCTGACTGGTTTCTTGCACCTGCGTTACTTGCGTTTGTTTGTGCTGCAGCTTTTGAATCTCTTGTTCGTGTTGCGCACCTGCTTTTTCAGCGAGCTTTGCAGCTTCTTCTAGGCGTTTATTTTGTGCAAGTAACTGATTGCGTTCTTTCTGCAAACTACTGAGCAACTTGTCTAGGCGTACTTTTTGCTGATCAAGACGCTGCTTGGCTTCCGTAATCAGTTGTTTGGAAATACCGTTGAGTTGGGCTACTTCAAATGTAAATGAACTTCCGGGCTGGCCACTAGAAAACTGATAAAGCGGGGAGAGGTCTTTTTCATTAAAAAGCATACAACCATTGAGTGCTTGTGGCAATTCGTCGGCTTTAAGCTTGATGTTACTATAGTGTGTGGTAATGACCGCAAAACTCTTGAGCGCATACATTTGCTCAAAAAATACCTCGGCGAGTGCAGCACCTAATTCGGGATCAGAACCTGTTCCAAATTCATCCAACAACAGCAAGGTTTGTGCATTTGCCCTCGATAAAAAGAACTTCATGCGTTGCAAGCGGTAAGAGTACGTACTTAACTCATTTTCAATAGATTGATTATCTCCAATGTCTGAGTAAATCTGCTTAAAAAAGCACATCTGACTATCGGGTGCAACCGGCACCAATAAGCCAGACTGCAACATCAACTGAAGTAAGCCTATGGTTTTCAAGGTAATGCTTTTACCACCGGCATTTGGGCCAGATATGACGAGCATTCTTGACTTTTGCAACAGGCTTACGTTTTGCGCCAGCGTTGGCTTACCCGCGGTAGTATTAGAGCGCCTTAACAAAGGGTGAAAAGCTTGCTTTAATTGAAAACCCGGATGCTGTCCAATAGCAGGCAATACTGCTTCCATTTCAAGCGCTAACTTGCATTTGGCGTTCAGAAAATCAATGCGAGTCAGTAAAATTTGGTATGCACCAATGAGAGGGCGATATTGCACCATGAGCGCCGTCAAGGCCTGCAAGATGCGATGGATTTCTTTGCGTTCGTCGTCAAAAAGAAACTCGAGCTCGTTGTTGAGCGGCACATTGACGAGTGGCTCTATGAAAGTGAGGCTACCGGTTTTACTAGAGCCATGGATATTTCCGGGTACTTTTCTTTTAAAAG
>CAYPVA010000103.1:0-3846 GCA_964414045.1 uncultured Lishizhenia sp.
ATCCGAGAAGTGTTGAGAAAATATCTCAGTACATTAGACACGCCCAAGACATAAGATCGTGTGAATTTGTTGAGTTTAGTAAGGGTGATTCACACCAAATGCTGTTTGATTACAGCTCGTCTGATGAGTTTGACTACTTCAACTTCCCGGCTTTCTCACCAAGTTCAGAGTGGGTTCAGACCAACTTTAAGAAAGGCCGATCCGGATTTGTATTCTTCCAGATCGACCTTAATTCCAGTCGTAAGGTTGTTATGCCTTATTTCTTTAATATCTGATCAACAGTCTCATTGGCTTGAATTCTCTTCAAGTCCATGTAACCGTAATCACCTGTCAATTCTATTAGTTTGGCGAATTCTTTGCCCTGGCTTTCTGTCAGGCCGCCAAATCTTTCAGCAAATTTAATAGCCTCCACTAGTGTAGGTATCTTCTTGGTGGTATTCATCACCAAACTTTCCTCCCATTCTTTTGGCTTACGGCCAAGCTCTTCTTTTAAATAACCAACGTTCTTGAACTTATTATCACTGATTGCTCTTTTCTTAATGGTGTTAACCACTTTTCTTGACACCACACCAGCATCTTTAGGTAATAAACCTGTAGAGTACATCATCATTGGTAGTAATGTCCACTTGACTATTTCTTGATCACTTTTTGAAATATGCTTAAGCTTTGGACCATAACCCATGTCATCTTCAAACTCACCTGTGTATGCTAATCTAGACATTTCAGCAAGCTCAGTGTATGTATCAAAAGCAATTCCTGGAACACCATATTGTCTACCTAGGCTTTCATTTTGGAATGTAACAGCATATGTATTTTTGCTTTTTAATGCTTTTACAAAATTAGCCTCTTGCTCTGCATCCATAGGCTCTCCACCTTTAAGCATTCTAGCATCATTCTGATCTTGTATAGCCTGCTTAATATCCTCATCAGATATCATTGGGAAATTACTCATGAGCTTATCAAAGCCAAGTACTACAGCATCATCAAATAATGGGAACGGTGATAGAACGTCAGAGATTAAACTCTTAACAGGGAACTTAGTTGCATTCCACTGTTTCTTTGTCATCTTAATTCCAAAGAATGAGCGCTCTTTTTTCTCTTCCTCATCATCTTCACCAGTAATCATAGCGGCAATATTGTCGTATACCATTGTTTTCAAGAAGTAGGCAACCGATTGGAATGCTAACATCTCAGCGCTTAATGCAATTAAAGATCTTGCTGCTCTTTTTCTATCCTCAAGACTAGTCTCAGCACCTCTCCCAAATAAAGCCACAAAGTCATTATGCATACGACTATTTTGATTTATTCTGAACGTAGCAAATGGAAGCATGACTTTTCTAGTAACACTTTTCCATGGATCAGACGAGTTCATAAATGAACCGGCTAGCTTCTCATCTGAAATGTTTTGCTGACGGTCAACCATCATTTGAGCATAGTTTAATGCATCCTGGTTCCACTCATGTGATTTCCAGTCAATGTTAGTTGACATGCCATTGTTCTTCAAGTAATTCTTATAGTAAGAAATAAATGATGATCTAGCTACCCATACGTCCGGCTTAGATAGCAAAGCCTTCATATACATTTGACTAGCCTTTTCAATACCTTTAGCTATCTCCGCAGCTGTTGCACCTTTCTTATCAATCAGCGCGTCAACAGATTCAACACCTGACACAGCCTCAATACCACGATTAGCAATTGGCATACCTGATCGGTTGATAGCTTCATTCATCTCCATATTAAGAGGGTCAAAGCGACCAGCATTAATCAATGTGTTAATAATAACCGGAGCAGTCTGCTTAACCGTCTGATCTAATCCACCTAAGGCTTTACCAACACCAAGGCTACCCAAGAAGTTAGCTAAACGCTCAACTGACTTCATTGTATCACGGTTGAAAGCATTCTTTCCTTTAACATCAGTAATATATTTATTGATACGACGAGTTAGAATTTTTCTGTCGTCACCATTTATAATTTTCTTATATCCTTCTGAATTAATAAATCCATCAACTTGGCGAATAGCCGGAGCTGTTTCAATATCAATCATCGCGCCTTTTAGGCTAGAGAAGTTGTTTACGTCAAAGTCAAGGCTAACAAAACGACCTTTTGGCAAAGCCTTTGGTCTAGTTGTCTCTATCAATACACCTGACTTATTCTTGTCAGTGTACTCAAGACCACCCATAAACGCGCTACCTTTCTGTAGTAAGTTTTCATCTAGCTCTATATCAGCCTCGTCAAGTGCTTTGTATCTATCTGGGGTATAGTTGGTATCGCTGCCAAGTATTGCGTTGTATACAGACAAACTAATGTCAGATAGGTCGCTATATTTTTCAGCCCATTGTTGTGTCATCCAATCAACAGCGTCAAGGTTCATTTGCTCTGCATTGGCCTTAATAACATCAAGATCCTGGCTATTTACTTTAAGCTTGTCGTATATTTTTTGATAAGCTTCACCCATTTTTCTCTCTGTCTCGGATCCAGTCATCAGGGCATTGATAGATTCTTCAATCATCTTAATGCGACGTAAGAATTCGTTACGCATCTCTGTTTTAGTTCCGGCTAAATTTCTACTTAAGAAGGCAATCATACCTCTCTCGTATACATTCTCAGCCTTCATAAATCCTTTACCTTTTGAAAACTCCTGACTAGTATAATCTTTTACGATCATTTTATGCTCTCTGTCAGCTTTAGCAACTCCTCTCATTACATCAGTAAGTCCCATTTCTGACATGAATCTAAGACCTTTTTTCATTCCAGGGAACATTCTCTCGATGAGCAATGGCAATGAAACAAACTGCTCTCCGAAGAAACGGCCTACAGCTTTGTTCCAATACATCTTAAGTGGTCTAGACTTAAGGCCAGATTCAGCTAGTTTATTAGCGTTCTCGTTTCCAATGTATCCTTTTACAACAGCTTCAAGACCACTAGTGATACCGTTATTCATAAAGTTATCCATGGCCTCAAGAACTTGAGCAGCCTGCTTAATTGATAATTTATCAATGTCAAACTTAAGAACCTTACGCATCAAATCTCTTTGGCTTTGAGTTAGATCAAGGGCTTCATCTGTGAATATATCTCTATTGTTCACAATCATCTCTTCTATCACACCGGCCATAAAGTTGAAACGGCTTTTCAAGAAAATTAACTTCTTAGCAGCATCTTCAACCTCATACTCTTCAGCTGCAATAATGTCGATCATCTCTTGGATCTCCTTAGCAGTCATGTCATCAGTAACAATACCAGCGTCTACTAAATATTTATTTAATGCAAGTAATTCAGCTTTTTTATTCGCCTCTTGACGCTCAAACTGAGCTGTTGTGTATTCACTAATAGCTTCAATGTCAACAGCTTGTCGAAGTGGTACAGCTGTATCTCTGACAGGGCGAACAGCATTAAGCACCTTCTCTGCATTCTCGATATACTGATCAATATCCTCAACCATAAACGGATCTATACCAGAAAACTTCTTAGCCATACCAGCTACCTCGGCCTGTAGGTCTTTTGACTTCATGGCCTTCTTGATTGACTTTCTAATCTTAGCTGCCTTGCTTAATGTCTCTTGGTAGTCAGCTCTGTCGAATACTCTCTCTGCATAACTGATCAATCGATCAACCATTACAGGATTGTCAAGATTAACTTTACTTACCTTATTAATAATACTTCTAGCTTGAAGAGCTGTAATCTTACCCTGTCTAACCATTCCGGTAATAGCAGCAGCTAGCGCTTTTCTTTTAGAATTCAGATCACCCTTAGCTTCACGAGCTGCCTTAGCTTCAAGTTTAATTTGTGACTTGAGTGCTGCCATTTCATTAACAACTACTTTTTTTACCGGTTGTTTGATTGTCTCCA
>CAYPVA010000103.1:3856-6995 GCA_964414045.1 uncultured Lishizhenia sp.
TCTAATTTGTGACTTGAGTGCTTGCATTTGATTGACCTCTACTACATCAGACTTAGCAGATGAGACTATTTTGTAGATTTTATCAGCAGCAGCGTCCAAAGTTTTTTGGTCTTTAACTGATGATATGATGTTGATTACAGACTTAAGTTCAGCTCTAGTAAGATTAACTTGGTTTGCTTTATCTTTAAAGAAAGCAGTAATAGCTTTAACTGCCTGAGAAACAGATTTAGCGCCTTCTCTAGCAGCACGAGCTTCTAATCTAATTTGATCTTTTAAAGCAGTGACTTTGTTTACAGTGACTTTTTCAACTGGTTTGTTGATTGTCTCAACCATAAATTTGATAGCATTCAATGCATCTTTTTTAGATACATTTTTCTGCTCAGCAGCTTGAATAATTGCGTCTTGTAAGGTTATACCAGTCTTAACTAATACTTTAGCAAGCTTTATAATAGCTCTCATTGTAGCCACTGGTATATTTATTCCAAGTGTCTCTCTACCAAACTTAGCTAAGTCGTCGTCAGCTTTGTTTAATACATCAAGGGCTTTCTTTAGGTTTGTTTTATCCTTGGTATCGGCAGTTAGAACTCCTCCTCCATCGGTCCCCCCGACAGTATCTCGTTCATTTCCACCTCTTCCTCCTTCGACACCTTGCGTCCCAGCGCCTTCTCCAAGCTCTGCTTGAACAGGTCCTGCCCAGGTTGGATCTTTGATTCCACCGGCTGATTCTTTGGCTTGTTCTCTTGCTTCATCGATTGTAATTTTTCCATCTTGATAGTCTTTCCAAATGTTATTAATTTTTGCTACTTCAGTTTTATTACTTTTAAATGTATCTGTATATAACCCACGAATAGCTTCCCATGTGATACTCTGTACCTGTCTTGGTAATAAACCTGCTTCTTTTGCAGATAAATCATATGCATCTGCATAAGCATAATATAAACCTTTAATACCAAGAGGAGCAGAATTAGCAGTACCAGTTCCAAAGTTTTGACCAACTTGAGTTGAATTACCGGATAAAGGAAGTAATAGCGCTGCTGCAATTGCATGCGTATCCATTGTAACATCACCATCTTTACTCATTGGATCAATGATGTTGTTGTAGAAATTTCGAATCTTATGCATCTCACCTAAAGATCTTGTGATATTTTCTTGACTACCATCATTTTTAATGGATACTGCTTTTCCAATCTCACTATAAGATCCCCAAGCTACTTTAGCTTTTGATCCATCTTTCTTTTTAGCAACACCTTGAACACTACCATCAGGTGCTACAATGTTGTAGTCCTTAGTAGTGTTAACCTCATGATATGTTCTTACCATATATGGCTGAACAAATGCAGGTACATCATTTAGATTTTTACCAATATGAGTTTCAAGCATTGCAATTAATGCATTTGCTTTTTCAATTGCTTCTTGTAATTTATTTTTTGCTTGGTCTAAAACTTCTTTATTAGCTTTAGTTCTAGATTTTTTATACTCAGCCTCTGCTTTTTTTAGTTTTTTACCTGGGGAAACAGCCCCTTCGTATAACCCTATCTTGTTAATTCCTTTCTGATAATCAATCATCTCTTTCGTCATGACTGGATTATCTCTATAAGCCATTAAAACCATCTCAGCTAAACGAACGTTCTGATACCAATCTTTCTGAGGAGACATGGCGGCAATAATACCAGCTGCTTGCTCTGCAGATACACCAAATTGATCAGCAAAATCATTTGCTATAGCATTAGCACCATCGTACCAAAGAGTTGATATCTCTCTATACTCCGGTTTAAATTCAGCCATCAAGTAATTAAGATTGTCAGCTACTTCTCTAACAAATACATCATATATCTCTTGAGCTTGCTCAACTGTCGTTGCTGTTTTAAATTTCTTTTTACCAGCAACAAGCGGGTATTTAGCAATAATATTAGCGTTAGAAACAAATACTTTTGGTGCATTTTTCTTTACATAGTCTAAAGATAAATCCTCTGTCTCTTCAATAACTTTTTTACCGGCAACTGTTTTAACTGATAGTCCTTTTGATATACGTTTACCAGGTCTATCTTTTGATCTAACTTCATTTACGTCAATCTCAGATACTTTCGTAGGTGTGAGTAATGATTTTACGTCTCTGTCAGATAGATTGTACTCAGCGGCAATTTGTTTAATTGCTTGCTCAAGTGTTACACCTGCCTTGACAAGTGCCTTGACGGCCTTAACAATTGTTTTAGCTAAAGCCACTGGAATATTTACACCTAAAGTTTCTTTTCCAAACTTGTCAAGATCCTTCTCAATCTTATCTAAAGCATCGAGTGCTTTCTGTAGATTAGTAGCATCTTTAGTATCTGCTTGTAAAATATCTTCTTCCATATCACCTGCACGACCTTCAGACCAAGTCCACTCAGGCATAAGGCCAATCTTCTGATCAGCAAATACAGTGTCTTCTACTTTTGCTGTTCTATTGGTTTCTCCAAAAGGACCATAATTTAACCAAGAGTTCTGGCCTCTAGTCTCACTAGTAATAGCTCCGACTGCAGGTCCTGTAAACAATCTGACGTGAGCTTGCCATGCATTCTCCTCGCCTCTTGCTCTAAACCCAGCGCCCTCAAGGCCATGACCAAAAGCATCATGAACTGCTCTAAACAAGTCATTTGCAAGTACTGGTTTCATTTCTCCATCTAGTCCACCTACAGGCCATTTTATACCTGTGTCGGCTAGTAGTGGGTTTGCATCAATTTGTTCTTGTGTTATGTCACCTTCTCCGTATCCATCAGTAGTTGGGAATACACCCATCTCCTTATTCTGTCTTAAATCTCTTAGAGCATTGTATGGGCTTGCTGCATACTCTTCATTGCTTGGAATATTTAGGTCCATAAACCAAAACTTATATCCGGCATCAACTAATGCTTGATACTGAGCAATTGTTTGGTTTATAAGATCTTGGTATGCTTCTTTTACTTTTGGATCCTGAGGATTGTCAGCCATCTGCTCGTAAGCGTCGGCTATTCTTTTGGCTCTTTGCTCGTCTACTTCGACGTACTCTGACTGTCTTTTAAGGTCGATGCCATTGTCGGCTGCGTACTTTTCTGCGACTGCAACAAGTTGTGGGTCCGGCCCGTTAATGCCTGGAACTGCTGGCGCGCCCTCAAGAGGCGTA
>CAYPVA010000104.1:0-6790 GCA_964414045.1 uncultured Lishizhenia sp.
TCGATGCCAAAATAATGCTACACTCATTTTCCGTCGTAAACGATGATGTTATTTTGAGTTTCCCAGAGTTTGATACTCAAGCCATATTTTTGATCTAGTCGTACTCTGAGTAAATTCCAAATCACTACTGCAATATTTTCAGCTGTTGGGTTCAAGTTCGCAAATTCAGCGCAGTCGAGATTGAGGTTGCGGTGGTCAAAGCGCTCTTGAACTTCCTCATTGATGAGGTCCTTGACGATTTTTAAATCGATTAGATAGCCCGTTTCTTGGTCAATTTCGCCTTCAATCCAGACTTCAAGGGTGTAATTATGGCCATGAAAGTTAGGATTGCTGCATTTTCCAAATACGGATAGGTTTTTTTCATCTGACCAATCCTTTCTATACAAGCGATGGGCTGCATTAAAGGTAGCGCGTCTACAAACTTTCATAAGCTGCTTTTGTGATTTCTTCTAAATGTTGATTGAATAATATTTTGAACCAAGCAGTATATGCCTCTGGCGCTTGTTCCAAATCATGAAGTAAGTCATTGATGGAAATCCATTTGTAGGCCTCCACTTCGAGCTTATTAATGACTGGATGTTGGTTGGTGTAACCGAAAAGCACATGGTCGAGTTCATGTTCGGTAAGTCCTTGATCTAGTTTGGCCTTATAAATAAAATGGAAGGCCTCCATCAGATCGGCTTCCATGCCCATTTCTTCCATTAACCTGCGCTTGGCTGCATCGAGATTGTTTTCTCCGGGCCTTTGATGAGAACAACATGTGTTGGTCCAGAGCAGTGGAGAATGGTATTTATGAGCAGCCCTCTGTTGGAGTAAAAGCTCTCCTTTTGAATTGAATAAAATTATAGAAAAGGCGCGATGAAGTAAGCCCAAACGGTGAGCCTCCATTTTCTCTAAAAGACCTATTTCGTTGTCTTGATCGTCAATTAAAATGACAAGCTCTTCTGGCATTACAACAAATTTAGGTTGTGTCTGACATATGAAGTCAGAAGAATACGCATTTTTCTGTAGTTCGGGATGCGGATGCGCTCATTTAGAACCATCTCGGCAGGCGTACTTTTGATTTTTTTAAACAGCTTGAAGTAATACTTGTAGGCCATATAGACACCAAAGCGCGCTTTACGAGGTAATAATAAAATACCCTCATATCCTTTTTGAAAATCGAGTGCGATGTCGGCTTCAATTTCCTTTTTGAGTGCGTTGTTAAATTCGGTCAAATTGATCCCTGGAAAATAAGTACGCCCAAGCTCTTGGTAATCTGCTTTGAGATCTCTTAAGAAATTGATTTTCTGAAAAGCAGCGCCAAGCTTCATAGCATAAGGTTTCAAGTGCTCGTATTGCGCTTGGTCCCCTTCTACAAAAACTTTCAAGCACATGAGGCCAACCACTTCAGCAGAACCCAAAATATAGGTTTCGTACTTTCCTTGATCGTAGGTGTGCTTTTGTAAATCCATTTCCATGGAATCTAGAAAAGTATCGATGAGTTCAGTAGGAATTTGATAGCGATTCACCGCCCATTGAAAACTATTTAAAATAGGATTCAATGAAATGCCTGCGTCAATAGCTTCATAGGTTTGAACTTTGAAATCGGCCAGTAATTTTGCTTTGTCGTAGCCATGAAAGGTATCGACGATTTCATCGGCAAAGCGCACAAAACCGTAAATGGCATAGATGGGTTTTTGAATTTCTTTGTGTAAAAAACTAATCCCTAAAGAGAAGGAGGTGCTGTAGCGTTTGGTTGTCAGCTCGCTCATTTCCTGGCTAATTTGATCAAAAAGTGCTTTCATAGGTTTCAGTTTTAGGGGTGCTGTGCAGTGATGAGTTTAGAAACAACTTCTCCAGAAATAATGGATGGCGGTACGCCGGGTCCTGGAACGGTTAACTGCCCAGTGTAATAGAGGTTCTTGATTTTCTTGTGTTGAATGCGTGGCTTCAGAATAGCTGTTTGACGCAGGGTATTCGCTAGGCCGTAAGCATTGCCTTTGAAGGCATTGTAGTCTTGTTTGAAGTCTGACACACAAAAGCTGCGCTTATAAACGATGTGGTCTTTGATATCATTACCTGTAAGTTGTTTGAGTCGTTCAAGCAGTATTTCAAAATATTGTTCACGGGTTGTTTCGTCGTCTTTCAGATTTGGGGCTAGAGGGATTAAGAAAAATAAATTTTCAGATCCTTCTGGTGCCACTGAGGGGTCTGTGACCGAAGGTACACTCATGTAAAACAGCGGGTTTTGAGGCCAACTCGGGTTTTTATAAATTGTTTTACCGTGCGCTTCTAATGATTCGTCAAAAAAGAGGTTGTGGTGTTCGAGGTTTGTCAATTTCTTATTGACACCGACATAAAACAACAGACTCGAAGGCGCCATGGTTCTCTTGTCCCAGTATTGATCCGTATAATTGGCATTTTTGCCGAGTAAAGATTGATCAGTGTGGGCGTAGTCAGCACCGGAAATAACGATGTCTGCTTTTTCAAGCATTCCGTTGACTTTCACACCTACTGCCTTGCCGTTTTCAATGATGATTTCTTCGACATTGGCATTCGTACGGATGATAGCTCCTTGTTCTTGGGCGATGCGCGCAAATGCCTTGATAAATTCGTGCATGCCTTTCATTGGATACCAAGTACCCAATTGAATGTCGGCATAGTTCATCAAGGAATAAAGTGCGGGTGTTTCGTTGGGCATAGCTCCGAGAAATAGCACTGGAAATTCCAAGAGTGCTAGAATTTTTGGGTGCTTGAAATATTTGCGAATGAATGCCGAGAAGGACGAAAAGAGGTGCATTTTAAATAGGCCACCAAGTACGCGACTGTCAAAAAATTCAGTCAAGCTCAGGCTCGGTTTATAGACGAGGTCTTCCATGCCTACTTTGTACTTGTATGCTGCATCTTTGAGGAATGCTTGTAATTTGATTGAACTGCCTGACTCTAAAGATTCAAACCATTCTTCTAATTGGGGCATCTCAGCGGGCACATTCGTGTAACTGTGATCGGGCCAATAAACGCGGTAGGAGGGGTCTAGTCTTTTGAGTTCGTAAAAGTCGCTGGTTTGGTAACCAAATGATTGGTAAAATTTTTCAAAGACATCAGGCATCCAATACCATGATGGCCCCATGTCAAAAACAAATCCGTCTACTTCAAATTGTCTGGCACGACCACCGATGGTACTGTTCTTTTCAAAAATAGTAACGTCGTAACCAGATTTGGCCAAAAACGAAGCAGCGGACAGACTCGAAATTCCCGAGCCTATAATGTGTATTTTTTTTGTCATAAATTAATTTGCCGAAAATGCGAATTCCGGTAAAGCTTCCATCAACTTTTTTCTAGCGATGAAAATCCGGCTCTTCACGGTTCCGATCGGAATACTCAGTTTGTCTGCGATCTCTTTGTATTTGTAGCCTTGAAAATGCATTTCAAATGGCTCTTTGTATTCCTCTCCTAATAAGTCTATTTGCTTGTTGATGTCTTTGACACCAATTTTCTCTATTGCGTTGTCGTCGTGGCTCTGGATGTTGCCGACCAAAAATAATTCTTTGCTGTGGTCGAATATAGCACCAGATTTTACTTTTCTTCTGTACTGATTGATGAACAAGTTACGCATAATTGTGAACACCCACGCCTTAAAATTTGTCTGAGGCGTATAATAACTGCGATAGGTGATTGCCTTCAACATGGTTTCTTGTGTCAAATCCCTTGCGTCTTCTCGGTTTCTTGTAAAAGAAAGTGCAAAAGACTGAAGGTTATTTTCTAAACCAATTAATGCTTCATTGAATTCAATTGTAGACATGGCGAATAGTTTTGTTTAACGATTACGTTATAAAGTTAAACATAAATTGTTTAACAAAACAACAAAAAGAATAAACAAAACGATAAATATTTTTTATTTTTCCTTCAATGGAATGCTCAAGCCAAGCATCCAATAGCTTTTGAAGGTATTGCCATATTTTAATTCAGGGGTAATACTTAATGAAAATTGGTATTGAATGACAGCGTTCAAGTGCTCGTTGGTTAAAATTTTGACACCAGCTGTACCAGAAACTATGGGTACAATCTTGCGACTGTAACTTGAATTTTCGTTTGTAAAGGGTATAGTAGAGGAGGAACTACCTCCCATTGCCCAAGAATGCCGATATGTCTTAAAACTTTCCCTAACGAGATATTCAAAACCCATGCCTATGTTTGCAAATGCACGATTTTCATAATGTATTCCGAATGGTTGAATATCAAATTTAAGAACAGATTTGTTGAATTTCGTGGAATCAATAAGGGCCGAACCTAGACCACCGTTTATGATTTTTTCATGACTGCCGTATTGCTGATAGTTCAATCCAAACAATAGTATGTGGCCATTGGAGGCATTTTGGTACTTGTATTGTAAACCGACAAAAGCACTCATACTGCTTTTGGAGTCGTAATTGTTTCTGTTTGAAAAGTTATAATTGAGATTGTTTTGCAAGCCTGAGAAGAGCATGAATTCTTGCCCAAATGCCCCAACACCAACAAAAGTAAAAATACACAAGGCAAAAAATCGTTGCTTCATGTACTAAATTTAAGAAAATAATCAGTGAATCAAGCTTTTACATTTTCAAGCATCACCCGAACCATTGCTTTGGTATCAAATTGAGCTTTCCAGCCCCAATCTTTGGTAGCATGGCTGTCATCGATAGAGTTTGGCCAACTGTCTGCAATGGCTTGTCTGAAGTCAGGGGCGTAGTTGATTTCAAAGTCAGGTTGTAGGATTTTGATTTCGGCTGCGAGTTCAGCGGGTGTAAAACTACAGCCTGCCAGGTTGTAAGCAGACCTGATCTTAATTTGTTCGGCAGGAGCCTCCATCAATTCGATCGTAGCGCGAATGGCATCGTCCATGAACATCATGGGCAGAGCTGTATCAGCACTTAAAAAGCAAGTAAATTTCCCTTCTGATTTGGCTTTGTAAAAAATATCCACCGCATAATCAGTGGTGCCACCGCCAGGCAAGCTCTTGTATGAGATGAGGCCCGGGTAGCGTATGCTGCGCACATCAACACCAAATTTGTTGTGGTAGTATTCACACCAGCGTTCTCCGGCTTGTTTGGAGATGCCGTAAACCGTTGTTGGTTCCATGATGGTATGTTGTGGCGTGAGGTCAGCAGGGGTGGTAGGGCCAAAAACAGCGATGGAACTTGGCCAAAATATTTTTTTAATGTGGCCTTCTTTCGCTAAATCTAGGATGGTAAATAAGCCCTCCATATTCAAGCGCCAAGCGAAATCAGGATTTTTTTCAGCAGTAGCAGAAAGAAGTGCTGCGAGTAAATAAACCTGCTCGATTTGATGGTCAATGATGTATTGTCTGACATGGTCACGATCCAGGGCATCCATTTTAACATATGGGCCATTGTTGAGGATTTCAGGACACTCGTCTTTGAGGTCTGCAGCGATCACAGCTTGATCTCCAAAATGAGTGCGCAGCGTTAAAACGAGCTCAGTTCCGATTTGTCCGCAAGAACCAATTACCAAAATTTTTGTCATTGTGTTGAGTTGATGGTTGCGACAAAAGTAGTAAAACTGACCAAAATCATATATTGCAGTCCTACTTTCGTTTAGTTTTGCTTAACTAAAACTTTTAAAATGCCATTTTATCACAAATTAGGTCAGATTCCACATAAGAGACACACGGTGTTTCGTCAACCGAATGGTTCGCTTTATCACGAGCAGCTTTTTGGAACAATTGGTTTTGATGGTATGTCTACTTTGATGTATCACATCCAACCGCCAACAGTTGTCAAGAAAATTGGTGCACAAAAAAATATTGCGCCTGAAATTGCTATCGAGAAAAACATGCTCATGCGCAGTTTCAGAGGCTACGACCTCAAACCAGTAGCAGATTATGTCGATAGTAGGGTTCCGGTGCTCGTCAATTCAGATGTATATCTTGAACTTGCAGCACCTTCCGTTTCGATGAAGGACTACTTTTATAAAAATGCCGATGCCGATGAAATCATTTTCATTCACAAAGGTTCGGGCAAATTGCGCACACAACTCGGCAACATTGATTTCTCTTATGGTGACTACCTCGTGATCCCGCGTGGAATGATTTACCAACTCGAATTCAATGACCAAAACAACCGCTTGTTTATCATTCAGTCTTTTCATCCGGTTTACACGCCTAAGCGCTACCGCAATTGGTTTGGTCAGCTTCTCGAACATTCACCATTTTGTGAGCGCGATATTCGTACGCCTTATGAACTTGAAACACACGACGAAGAAGGAGATTTCTTGATTCGCATCAAAAAGCAAGACGTGCTCTATGACTACACCTATGCGCATCATCCATTTAATGTGGTCGGCTGGGACGGCTATAATTACCCATACGCGTTTTCAATTCATGATTTTGAACCGATTACAGGTAGGGTGCATCAACCACCGCCAGTACATCAAACTTTCGAAACCTCGGCTTTCGTAGTTTGCTCATTTGTACCGCGTCTTTACGATTACCACCCAGATTCTATTCCTGCACCTTACAACCACTCTAATATAGATTCTGATGAAGTACTTTATTATGTAGATGGTGATTTCATGAGCAGAAATAACATCGAAAAAGGACAAATTACGCTGCACCCTGCTGGTATCCCACATGGGCCACACCCGGGCGCCTACGAAAGAAGCATTGGCAAAACCGAAACGGAAGAGCTAGCCGTTATGGTAGATACATTCAAGCCACTTTGTTTGACCAAACGTGCGCTCGAGCTTGAATTGCCTGATTACATGTTCTCTTGGCAACATTAACTCAGCTTTAATCCCTAATTTTGATACA
>CAYPVA010000105.1:0-6742 GCA_964414045.1 uncultured Lishizhenia sp.
TCGGATTATCAACCACCCCTACTGTTGAAGTCGCTGTTCCGATGGAAGCTGCCAACGGTGGTATTATCCTAACTGCGAGCCACAACCCAAAGCAATGGAATGCGCTGAAGCTGCTCAATCACAAAGGCGAATTTATTTCGGGTGCCGATGGCACTGCACTCATGGAAATTGCAGCCAAAGAGGCCTTTGATTTCGCTGAAGTAGATGACCTCGGAAGCATCACTCCAGACCAAACTTACCTCGATAAACACATCCAAGCCATTCTAGACTTACCATTAGTTGATGTCAAAGCCATTGCTGCTGCCAATTTTAAGGTAGTGGTTGATGCGGTTAACTCAAGTGGTGGTATTTTTGTTCCTGCACTGCTCAGAGCCTTAGGCGTCGAACACATCGAAGAATTGTATTGCGAGCCAACAGGGCATTTCCCACATAACCCGGAACCGCTTCCAGAACACCTCACAGAATTATCTGAAACCGTTAAAAAGAAACAAGCACATTTAGGAATCACTGTTGACCCAGACGTAGATCGATTGGCTTTGGTTTGTGAAGATGGCAGCATGTTTGGCGAAGAATACACATTAGTAGCTGTTTCTGACTACATTTTAACACACACCCCCGGCCCCACTGTTTCTAATTTATCATCGACCCGAGCACTCCGCGACATCACCGAAGCCCGAGGCCTTCTTTACGAAGCAGCTGCCGTTGGCGAAGTGAATGTGGTTGAAAAAATGAAAGCCATTGGCGCTGTCATCGGAGGCGAAGGCAATGGCGGAATCATCTACCCTGAGCTGCATTATGGCCGCGATTCACTCGTGGGTATTGCGCTATTTTTAAGTCACTTGGCGCACAAAAACATGTCCATGACTGCCCTCAGAGCGAGCTATCCAAACTACGTCATTTCAAAAAATAAAATTGACCTCGATCCAAAAACGGATGTTGACGCTGTATTAGCAAGTATGGCTGCCCGCTACAAAGATTTTGAGGTAGACACAACCGACGGCGTCAAAATTTACATTGAAAAAGAATGGGTGCACTTGCGCAAGAGCAACACAGAGCCCATCATTCGCATTTATGCAGAATCTAAAGATGAAGCCGCTGCCAATGCTTTAGCACAAAGAATTGTTGCTGAAATCGTAGCGCTCACATGAAATTTGAACGCAAAACACAGCAAGTTGCCAGTCTAGGCACTTTTATCAAAAGAGTGTTATGGTATAGCTTTTTCGCTTTCGGCTTTATTGGCTTCTCTCTATTGCTCGGAACCTTAGGCTACCACTATTACTCAGATGCCTCTTGGGTTGATTGCTTTCATATGGCGAGCATGATTCTGACCGGCATGGGGCCTGTCATCCCGCTGAATACAGACGCCGCAAAAATTTTCTCTTCGCTTTATGCGCTCTATAGTGGTGTGGCATTTTTAACAGGAACTGCTGTGTTATTTTCACCAATCATCCACCGCATCTTGCATATCCTGCATGTTGTCGATGACGAGCAACAGGACTAACGGTTCATTTGTTTGTAGTGCTCGTATTTGTCTTTGATAAATAAAATAAGCTCCATTTCAGAGGCAGTCTTGATGAATTGTTCGTCTAGATTGAGAAAAGTAATGAATGCATCAAATTCGGTTTCAGAAAGTTCAATGATGTCAAAAGCCACATACAAGCGCAATAATTCTTGCACAATTCTGCGCTGATCATCTTTATATTGCTGCTCGGCGATCCAACGTTTGTTTTGCTCTTTCTTTGAAAAAGCCTGATACAAGGCGGTAATTGGGCTTTGCAACACATTGACCCCAGTAACGGTTCTGGTCTCCCTTAAGGCCAAGGCTTCGCGCTCTTCTTTGATTTGCTCTAAAGTTTTGAGTGGTCGGACAACCACCTCTTGCACTTCTTGTGGCAGGCGCTCAATGTAGGCTTCAACTTTGCACTGACAGTTGCCATCGGGTTTGGCCACAAATTCATAGACCGGATATCCTTTGGTCGACAGCGCAATGCGGTCACCAGGGCGTGCATAAACAGAAAAATATCCATTGGGTTGTCCGAATACGCCTCTCCCTGTGGTTTTATTGATGACCATCAGGTTGAAAAAATTTTGTTGCCGCATGGTGTCTAAAACCTTTCCTGAAATAAAAACTTGCTCGCATTGGGCTTTGAGCGCAGTTGAAATCAAAAGCAGCAAACCCATTAAAAAGACATTTTTATTACAATTTTTCAAAATACCAGGTAAAGTCATAGGTTGGTCCTAACAACAAGAAGACGGGCAAGAGCAAAGAAAGTAACCAGCAAATAATCATGAGCACTTTAAATAGTTTGCTGGCATCGCGTTCTAGCGGCGCCAACAAGACAGCATTCACATGAGTAGCAATCAACTCATTTGCCCCATCGCCATGAAGCTCGGCGAGTTGCGCCAAACGGGGTTGTTGATCCAATAAGGCACGTTTCAATTGAGCGTATTGGAAATCGGTCAGATCTTCGTAATTGAGTTCATAATTGAGGCCAAGTTGGTCGAGGTGCTGCCTGAGGTGATAATTGCGCTGAAAGCTTCTTACTTTAAACGACATCAGCAAGCCAAAACCGAGCAAGATCCAGCTTTCAATCAAATAGCCTACTGCCATCATGAATAGCGAAGACAACAAGGAGAAAATCAATAGAAAAAGATCTCGCTTGCGTTTGACAAAAAGCTTAAACAGCTGCCCACCATCGAGTGGGTCTATCGGAAACAAATTGATGACATTCAAAAACAAAAACAAGAAACTGAGCTCAAGGAGCCAAGCAGCTTGTGTTTGCACAGAAAAATGCAAGCACAACAAACCAATGAGCACACCCGGAAAAGGCCCCGCAGCAATGACTAAAAAGCTCTCTCTTTGCGAATAATTTGATTTGGAACCTTGAACAAATGCACCCATTAAAGGGATAAACAGCATTCGGAGGTCTTGGTATTTAAAACGTTTCATGAATAGGTAATGACCTAATTCATGTATAAAGAGTACCAAGACTAAATAAAAGACGAAATTGAGTTGATCTGAGAATACATAGAGAAAACTCAGCACAAACAAAACCACAGAAAACGCTGTCAAACCCCAATTGCCCTCCACTTTAACCTTTTCAAGTTGTGGTTTGGCTTCGTACCAAGAAGAAGGGCCATGGTCTTCCATGCTTACATACCAGGCATACCGCCCATTCCTTTTAACTTACTCATCATGCCCATCATGTTGCGTGGGTTACTCATGAGTTTCATCATTTTGCGCATTTCTTCAAATTGCTTCAATAACTTATTGATTTCCTGCACATCAGTACCGCTACCTTTGGCAATTCTTGCTTTTCTGGAAGGATTAAGAATACCCGGATTTGAACGTTCTTTTGGTGTCATAGATAAAATAATGGCTTCGATGCCTTTGAAAGCGTCATCTGGAATGTCAACATCTTTCATAGCTTTGCCCATTCCGGGAATCATGCCCATGAGGTCTTTGACATTCCCCATTTTTTTGATCTGTTGTAATTGCGCTAAAAAGTCATTGAGATCAAATTGATCCTTCATGATTTTCTTTTGCAATTTGCGTGCTTCCTCTTCGTTAAACTGCTCTTGAGCGCGCTCCACTAAGGAAACAACGTCGCCCATTCCGAGGATGCGATCGGCCATCCGCTTTGGATAAAACACATCGAGTGCATCCATTTTTTCACCGGTACCAACAAACTTGATTGGTTTGTTGACAACAGCTTTAATAGAAAGTGCAGCTCCACCGCGTGTATCACCATCGAGTTTGGTCAATACCACGCCATCGAAATCGATGCGCTCATTAAATGCTTTGGCTGTATTCACCGCATCTTGACCTGTCATGGAATCGACCACGAATAGCGTCTCGGCAGGAACAATCGCTTGTTTGAGCGCCGCAATTTCGTTCATCATTTGCTCGTCAACGGCCAAGCGACCTGCGGTATCGACTAAAACCACATTGAAACCATTGCTTTTTGCGTGTTGGATAGCGGCCTGAGCAATGGCAATCGGATTTTTTTCTTCTTTATTAGAATAAACTTCAATACCAAGTTGCTCACCTAGAACATGTAGCTGGTCAATGGCAGCCGGGCGATAGACGTCACAGGCTACGAGTAGGACCTTTTTTGCTTTTTTATTCTTGAGGTAGGCACCTAATTTACCAGTAAAGGTAGTTTTACCCGACCCTTGCAAACCAGACATTAAAATAATGGCCGGCGCACCTTTTAAATTGATATCGACTTCATTGCCCCCCATGAGCTCGATGAGCTCTTCGTGACAGATTTTAATCATGAGTTGCCCCGGAGAAACGCTATTGAGTACGTCTTTACCCAATGCTTTTTCTTTGACAACGTTTGTAAAGTGTTTGGCTGTATTGAAACTGACATCGGCATCAAGTAAAGCCCTGCGGACTTCTTTGAGCGTTTCAGCTACATTGATTTCTGTAATTTGCCCTTGCCCTTTGAGGACTTTAAAGGCTCTTTCAAACTTATCGGTTAGATTCTCAAACATAATGCTT
This sequence comes from uncultured Lishizhenia sp., assembly GCA_964414045.1. Taxonomy (GTDB): domain Bacteria; phylum Bacteroidota; class Bacteroidia; order Flavobacteriales_D; family Crocinitomicaceae; genus UBA952. The sequence goes on from CAYPVA010000105.1 coordinate 4,508, forward strand.
TCGTATGGCTACAAAGATACGTAGCAAATTTGAATTGCACTAAGAAAGCTCCATACTCAACTCATGCGTTTCGATCAATTTGCGGAGGTTGAGCACCGCATAACGCATGCGCCCTAGTGCCGTATTGATGCTAATGCCTTCAGATTCGGCAATTTCCTTGAAAGCGCGGTCTTGAAAAAGACGCATGTAAATCATTTCTTTTTGCGCTTCCGGAAGATAACCCAGCATTTGATGAAGTTGCTCTTTGAGTTCTTCAAAGCTAGCCTGCTGCACAAAGTTGGCGTCTTCACTGGCAATGCGATGGAACACATTGTAATCTGCTGAGATGGAATTTTTTTCAGAGATCAGGCGATGTTTGCGCTGTCTTCTGAAATGATCGATGACCAAGTTGTGTGCAATACGCAAAACCCACGGCAAGAACTTGCCCTCTTCTTGATAAGCGCCAACTTTTAATTTTTGGATGACCTTCACGAAGGTCTCTTGAAAAATATCATTGGCTAATTCTGAATCTTTGAGCTTGTGATAAATAAACTTAAAGATGGACTCTTGGTGCCTGTTTAACAAGACTTCAAAAGCAGCTTCGTGACCAGAAATGTAGGATTTTACTAATTGAGAATCAGATTGTTGTGACAAGACCATAATTTACACTTTTGTGCTGACGTGAAGTTCAACGGTTAAAAGTAAATTTGGTCTATAGGCTTTTTGTGTTACAATTAGTTAGGCGAATATAGTAAAAAAGCATTTAAATCAAAAAAGTCGCTAAAAAAAGAATGCTTAATTTTGTGACACAACCAAAAAGTTATGCCAAAAATAGCCATCAAAGGGCAAGAAATGCCTGCCTCACCGATCAGAAAACTCGTTCCATATGCAGAAACTGCTAAAAAAGCAGGCAAAACGGTTTATCACCTCAATATTGGTCAACCCGACATTCACACGCCAGAAGTAGCGCTTCAGGCGATCAAAAACCTCGACCACAAAGTCTTGGAATACAGCCACTCTGCCGGCTTTGAAAGCTACCGCAATAAACTTGCCTTGAGTTATCAAAAACAAGGCATTCCAGTCAATGCCGCAGACATCATCGTTACAACTGGTGGCTCCGAAGCCCTCATTTTTGGACTCATGAGTGCCTGCAACCCCGGTGACGAAGTCATTATTCCAGAACCATTTTACGCCAATTACAACGGCTTTGCAGTAATGGCTGGGCTAACGGTCGTGCCTGTTACGGCAACAATTGAAAATGGCTTTGCACTTCCGCCGGTTGCGCAAATTGAAGCTAAAATCACGAGCAAGACCAAAGCGATAGTCATTTGTAATCCGGGCAACCCAACGGGCTACCTTTATGCACAACACGAACTTGAGCAACTCCGAGACATCGTTCAAAAACATGACCTTTTCCTATTTGCTGACGAAGTCTACCGCGAATTTTGTTACGATGGTGCCCAACCCTATTCAGTGATGAATCTGAAAGGAATCGAACAAAATGTCATCATGATCGATTCAGTTTCAAAGCGATATTCCATGTGCGGGGCGCGTATTGGCGCCATCATTTCTAAGAATACAGAACTGATGCAAGCGGTCTTGAAATTTGGGCAAGCACGTCTATCTCCACCAACCGTTGATCAAATTGCTGCCGAGGCTGCGCTAGAGACCCCACAATCATATTTTGATGAAGTAGTGGCCGAATACGTTGCACGTCGCAATATTATGGTGGATGGCCTCAATAGCATTCCTGGTGTTTTTTGCCCTAAACCGAGCGGAGCTTTTTATTGCGTAGCCAAGTTTCCTGTAGACAACGCTGAAAAATTTTGTCAATGGCTCCTCGAAGACTTTGACTACAACGGACAAACCGTCATGATGGCACCAGCCAATGGTTTTTACGCTACTCCAGGCGCTGGTTTACAAGAAGCTCGCATTGCGTATGTCTTGGATCAAGCACACTTGAAAGCTGCAGTAGAGTGTTTGCGAGTTGCCCTCGAGCAATATCCCGGGACAACTCGCTAAAAGAACCAATTTGTCCTCCAAGCGTTTAGATAGGTATGAAACAATTTGAAGTTCCTACTTTTTATCGATCACCGCTGATTTCAAAAATCAAAGCGGCACGAAAAGTCCAAGATCCCAGAAAAAAGGACTTCACTCCTACTGAGATTCAACTCGGCGACTTCACTTTTCTTCTTGCGCGACATTTCGGCTTTTGCTATGGTGTAGAAAACGCAATCGAACGCAGCTACAAAGCAC
>CAYPVA010000106.1:0-6726 GCA_964414045.1 uncultured Lishizhenia sp.
CACTTTCAAGTGTGAGGGTACCGTTGTTGGTGAGGGTGCCGGAGATGGTGAGTTGAGCGCCTGATTGGATGGTAAAAATTGTACCCGGATCAATTGTAAGCGTCGTGTATGATGGATAATTTGATGCCCCTACAGGAATCACAATATTTGAACAAGCACCAGGAACCGTACCTCCAACCCAGTTAGTTGTTGTCCCGGGTGCAGTACTCGTGGAACCTGACCAAGTAATTGTTGATCCTCCGAAAGTAAACTCATCCGCACCCATATCAGGAGTTGAATTACTTCTAGTGTCACCATCGTAATCAGTTGAAACACTTGCGATAAAAGTACCCTTGTTTTCAATATTACAATTTGAAAGAGGATTTAGATGCAGATCAGTATTAGATATAAATGTTGGTTCTGAATATATTGAATTTGCATCAAGAGTAGGTGAATAAGCTTGCCAAATGGCAAATGTTGCTTTATCGCTACCCGCTATAGCCCCGAAAACTGCCCCATTTCCTGTAGCTTGATATAAATTATAATTACATGTACCACCTATTCCGCTTGACGGGAAGTAAATTGCATAATTTTTTGGTCCACCTGTGGAAGCTGAGTTCGACCTGCTATTTACAAAGATATTATTACGAATTGCTCTTGTCGCTGTTGCGGCGTAACAATAAAAACTCCCTGTTGTAGGTATCGTGGTATTGCTTGTCACATTATTTCCAACAATATTCACAGTATTATGGTAAATGTTATTTGTTCCTGCTAACTCATAAATCCCGTATATCGAAATGGGGAGAACTATAGAAGATCCAGCAATATCATTCCCTAAACAAATCATGTTGTTTTGGATATTTGAATTACCGGCGTTAATATAAATCCCTTGTATTCTTCCAGAAGTTGGGGATAAATTTTCCAAGTTATATACCGTATTTCTATCAATAACATTAGTGCCTGAAGTTGCACAACTATATGCAATACCAGTTACACTAATCGTAGTACCCGCAGTGTTCACACTTTTTAACGAATGAATTAAATTTTGGGAAATGATTGCGCCTGCATTTGAAGTAACTGAAATTCCTATTACCGCAGACTTTAACCCAGTGTTCGTTGAATTTGCAGCTGCATTAAGGTTTCGAACAATATTTCCATTAATTGAAGCGGTTCCAGCTGACGAGGAAATACCACAAACAATAGAATTTGTTGTAGATTGAAATGAAGAAGGAACATATGCGTTAATTAAATTTGCTATAGTATTATTGGAAATTATAATTGAACTTGCATTTCCCGTATTTAATATTCCATTAAGATATTGATAGGTTCCTGTTGTAGTTGCTGCATTAGAAGTATTTATACTATTTGCTGTTGAAGTGCTTCCGATTAAATTATTTGAAATTATAGTTGCACCAGTTGCAAGCGTCGTAATTCCTGTAAATCCATGAGATATTGTAGTAGCAGTTCCAGTTGTTGAAATAGAACCAATGGAGTTATTTGAAATATTAAAATCACTTGCAATTGCCTCAATAAATATTCCTGAACTCACTCCTCCCGAGTTAGTTTGTAGATTTAATGTAATTGATCCATTACCTGTACTAGAGCCAATTGTATTCCCTGAAATATTTCCAATATTTACTTTACCTGCCGAAACATAAATTCCGCTCCAAGGCCCGCCAACAGTAGTTGAACTTGATGTTGATGAAAAATTAAAATTGGAAATAGTATTTCCTTGAATTGACGAAGCTATTGTAGTACCAACTGTAAGTGAAATAGCTCTAAATCTATTCGCATATGCACCATTCAAAGTCCAAGCACCTCCACTACAATTAACGGCTCCACCACCAATAAAGTTATTTGAGATGACAAAATTATTCCCACTTGAATTATTAATATAAATTCCAATGTGATTATTACCAGCTGAAGTTGACCTAATAGCGGTTTGATAAATATGATTTCCCGTGATAATACAATCTGAATTACCCGTCGAAACGGATATTGCATTTGTCGCAGCACCAGCACTGAAAACATCAAAAATATTATTGAATTGAAGCAAGCAGTTTTCATTTGAATTTGCGCCACCAGCACACAATATTCCGTTGTGAACCAAGCCATTACCATTAATATTGTTATATTCTATAATGTTGTTATCATTTCCTGAAATATTTGTTACTCCACCTCTCAACATTACTACTCCAGAGGAGGTACTAGCGTAGGACGATTTTAAATTTGAATATCTGATCGTATTTCCGATTGCATCATTAATTATCTCGATTGCCATACCAGAACTTGATACACTTGTATTGGTAATGAAAAGATTATTACTTGACATAGTACCAACACCTCCAGGTCTGCCATCAATAATCCAATAATCACCACCGTTGATTGAAAGTGTTCCACCAGCCACAGAAGATGTGAATTCAAGACTATTTATTCCAGTTGCGGGTCTTATAGTAATTGTATTTGTAGGAGACATCCCAGTTATAGACGGAAGTACCAACGAATTATTCGTTAATTCATTCGAATATCCTGAAGACAACTCAAGTACAATCGACTGAGAGATACCGCAAATTTGTAACTCGGCAATAGCTGCAGATAATGTTGGGTATGAAACCCCAGAGACGGCTGATGCACCATTAATTGCAATAGTTGATGAAAAGGAAGTACAGCTTAAAGTACTTTGGCTAAATGAATATGCCGAACTACTATAAACAGGACCGGAACATGAAGTATTATTGTATGTGAATATATAGTAATAATAAGTTGTACTTGGTGTCAATGAAATTGAGGTCCAAGAACCATTCACTGTATTAATAAATTCTACGTAATTTCCAGACCCAAAGGTTGAAGTATTACCCACTGTTGGAAGTGCGGTTGCTGCAGCGGGCGTTACCGGTTGAGTTGAACTCAATGAACGTACTACAATATAACCTGTAGGTGCTGTTGTTGCAGAAGTAAAACTACCAGAAATTGTCGTTAAAGTTTGTGCTGATGGACTTGCGCTTATTCCTATAATAGACGGCGCATCGCATACCAGAAGTTGTGTTAGCGTGCCTGAGAATGCGCTATTACATGCTGCACCCGTAGCAGTAACGCGTACATAATAAGTATTTCCAGCTAGAAGTCCGGAAAGAGGTAATGTAGTATTAGTCGTACTAAATGGAGATCCAGAAATCGGGGCGGTAAATACGCTATTTGTTGAAATATCAATTGTGTAACCTGTGGCTCCGGTCACTGAATATCCCCCGACTGTAAAACTTGAGTTTGAAATTGAACTTGCAGTTGGTGTGGCAGGAGTAGACAAGCATGTTGTACCATTTCCTATGAGTACCGAATTAGTCAAATATACTGGCCCTCCTGTACAGCCTGAGTTAAAACTAAAAATAAAATAATAGTAAGTTGTATTTGCTGTTAGCCCTGATTGTGTAAACGTAACATTTGTTCCAGACTGCACAACTGTTCCGCCTCCAAGTGAAGCATTTACCGCATATGTTGTACCGTCTACAGGATTTGAAGATAGCGTAGAACTTGTACTTTGAACAACTAAATAACCTGATGGCGCTGAACTTGCTGCCGTAAAACTCCCTATTAAACCTGTTGATGTTATCGATGAAAAAGTCAAACTTGTTGGTTGCGCTGATGGTATTACGCAGGGTGCCTGGGGCGTCCAAGTAAAAGTCCTTCGAGATGTATTATTTGCTGAATAAAGATTAGAAATATTTGAACTAGCAGAAAAACTGTTGGAAGTTAAAGTTGATGAGATTGTAAATGTTGGTGTTGAAGCAACGGCGACTGAGCCTACTGTAGTTGAAGTATTACTTGAGGACAAGAATATCGATCTTGTAGCAGACGAACTAGAGTTATTATACATTGATCCATAAATAAAATCTATTTTTCCTGATTCATGAATCCATACTTGCACATTACCAGCAATAGTACCTGAAGAATTGTAGGGTATTTGAAAATTCTTCCATTGGATCTTTAAAATTCTATTAGGTGTACTCCCGGTAGTTAAATAGCTAACCGGGTCAGTATCTCCTGAAAAACCACTTGAATTATCCCCGCTTATTGGAACGATTAGAGAGACCCCACTTGATGTTGAAGTTTGCGTTCCTGCTATCGCAGTTGATCCCAATCGAATTTGACCATTAGAATTAACTGAAAATTGTGTGTAATTCGCACCCAAATAAGGGAAGGAAAATCCAATATTTATGACCGCAGATGCTTTATCGTCGTTATAACCAGAAATTATAGTCCCTGAGCCAACAAGAGAAGTGGCACCGGTCATATCGTCAAGAGACCCTGTCGTACTTGTTGAAAAATTGTATTGCGACAAAGTCTGCCCCCAAAGGTTCAAAGTAGAAATGAATGCAAAAAGAACTAAAAATAATTGAGAAGACAGGCCTTTAATGGCCCCAAAAAAAGAAGTAGAATTTTTCATAGTTAGCGTGAAAAATCTCAATAAACCAAAGCTTATTGAACAGTTAAATAGATAATGATTTGTTTTAGCAAACGAAATATAGTAAAATTGAATGCTACAAAAAAAATCACCCCACTGCACACCTACTACAATATCCAATAAATAGGGTTCTCCTATTTTAAATTTTAACTAAATTAGGGCTATGCTTTTCGCTCATCTAACCGTATTTCTTGCTTTTATTGCTTTTTTGCTCTTTGCCTTACGCATCAAACAGCAAATCACAGCAGAAAAAATACTCACCTTATTTTCGCTTATTTACTTGCTTAATACCACAATGTTTTTGTCCTACCAATACTATGGATTTGATGAGAAGTTGCTTTTAGATTTATCAGGTGTCATTACTGAATTACTGACACTAACCATGCCTGTTGCTTATTTGCTATTGCTAGGTTGGCCCGTTAAAAAATGGACAAAAAGTGTAACGCTACTTACTTTTCTATTGTTTGTTGTTGGAGGAACGCTAACACACTTCTATATCGCAGATAATTCAGGTTATTTATTTTACCATGAGAATAGACATGCAAAGCAAAACGTAGAATTACAGATCATCGTTGATTTAATAATATTGATATTTTTTCTATTTCTTTTTACCCGTGTTCTTAAACAAAAAAATCAAGAGCTTTTTGACGGTGACTTTAAAAGGTCCATTGGTTTTGTTTTTGTTGGATATTATCTGCAAGATTTGATAGTTCTTGGCGTGATGGCCTACTTCACCAGCGATGAAATGCTCAACGAAATGATTTTCTATTTCGGCAATATCCTCAATTTTTTTATTATCCTAATGCTCGTTTACCTTTCTATACAAACTAATTGGTTAAAGGAGTGGCATATGATTAAAAAGAGTGTTGGAAAAAGCAAAATCGACGTTCCTCAATTTAAAATTACTACGCCTGCATTACCAATATTGAAATCTCAATTAGCAGAATTGAATGTCGTCGATTTTCAAAATATCAAAGCAAAATTTAAATCTGAATATACAGTTCTATTTGAAAATATCGATGCATTAACGCAGTTATCAAAAACAGAAAAAATGTATTTATTTTTTCTCCACTTTGAAATTCCCCACAAAGATTTGGCAGATGTCTTGCATGTATCCAATCGTACCATCGAGACAAATTTTTATCGCGTGCGTAAGAAAATACAAAAGCAGCCCTTGTAAGACTGCTTTTCTTTTTTAAACTTCTTGTTGCTTACTTAAACAATCTAAACCCTTTCAAAGACATGAGTGGGTCTTGCTGAGGTAACTCTGTTGGCGGCAATGACATCATCACCATTGAGATTTCGTGATCAAGTGCCACTTTTTCAACACGTGGCGTAGTGTAAGCCTTCTTTGACTTGCTTGCTTTTTTATTTCGATTGCTAGACATCTTATTGCTGAGTTAAAACTTTAAATACTTTGTGAGCTGAGCCAACAGTTACATGAACCATGTAAACCGCATTGGCAGCCGGAACTTGAATTTGGTTGTTCCCGTTCTCAAATTTACCAGTCATGATTTGTCTTCCTGTCATGTCAAATACGGAAACAATTTTGGTTTGCTGTGCATCCAATTCATTGAGGCTTGCCGCAAGGTCAATGATATTATCCGCTGCAACCACAACGCTTACATCATTCCAATTAACTGGCAAATCACTGCTTTCTTCAACAAAATCAAATTCATCTGTGCCAAAGATTTGCTCAGGATAACCAAAATGCAACACAAAACGTGCGATATCTTGTCCAGCTTCTGTTTCAAAAGTATAAATATCGTTGATCAACAAATTTTGTAACTGCCCGTTCGATAAATCTTCAAGCCAAATACTTCCAAAAGAGCTATTGAATTCGCCGAGTTGCATGGTATACGTTCCAGCATTCGGAATATTCATGAATAAAGGCGTCTTTTCATTTCTTTGCATGAAATTCTTGGCATTGATGACCACCTTTTTATCATTGATTTTAGAATAAAGTTGTGGTGTATTTGACTGAAACATTTTTTCGGAATCGTAGGCATCAAAAACATCAGCTGTGGTATAACTACTATAGACAATTGCTTGATCACGCAATGTATCTTTCATGAGATTGATATTTGCAAACATTTGTTTGTCGAGCAAATTGTGCATCCCTTGCATTCCGCTTACGTGATGGCTTCTATCTACATTTTCAAGTACAATACTTCCATACGTATTTCCTTCAACCTTCACCCAAAATGCTTGCATTGGAGGAACGAACTGGCTAACGGTTCCTGCCCCATTATTGCTTGTACCAACATTTCCATTGCTATTGTAGGTAT
>CAYPVA010000107.1:0-6724 GCA_964414045.1 uncultured Lishizhenia sp.
AAGTGCGTTCAAGCGCTGTATAAAATTGTTGTCCCTTTTGGGTGATTGTATAGTATTTTCGGGGTGGCCCTGAAGTTGATTCCTCCCATCGATAAGTGAGCAATTCCATATTCTTCAAACGCGTGAGTAATGGATATACGGTCCCTTCTACAACCACTAATTGGGCGCTACGGAGTTGTTCTAAGATTTCAGAAGGATAGGCCTCTTTCCTATTTAGAATCCCGAGAATGCAATACTCCAAGATGCCCTTTCGCATTTGTGACTGTGTATTTTCTACATTCATCTTTAAAGTTTTATACAAAGTTATATGTTTTATTTTGTATTATGCTATACATAGTACTAAAAAATAAAAAAAGCGCTTTTCCACGCTCTTCTTTTACTATATATCTCACGCTATTTCAAGCACTTAAAATAATCAAAAGGTTCCTGACAAGCATTGCATTGATAATGTGCTTTACAAGCAGTACTACCAAAAAGGCTGACCATACGGGTGTCCTGGCTATTGCATTTCGGGCAAGGAACCTTTGGGGCATCGGCAAATAATATGGATTTGTCCGGCTCGTTTACAGGCGGAGCTATGCCATAGAGCCGTAGTTTTTGACGACCTTCTTCACTGATCCAGTCGGTAGTCCAGGCTGGGCTCAAAACATGCTTGACGCGTGCATTTGGAATGCCCTTTTCTTTGAGCTTTGCCAATAGATCGACTTCAATCTGCTGCATGGCAGGGCATCCACTGTAGGTTGGTGTGAGTTCAATGACCCACTGAGCATCAACCTGATAGATTTGTTGTACTACCCCAAGATCGATGATGGTCAGTACGGGTATCTCGGGGTCGCTAACCTCTTGTAAAAAAGTTCTGATTTCTTCAGGACTTACCATTGCATATTAGGATAAGCGCGTTGCATATACTGCAACTCTGCTAAAAGATAACCCATGTGCTCTGAGTGCTTTCCTTGTCTGCCACCTTCAAACTTCCAATTGTGACTTGGTAGTACTAAAGTTGCTTCTGAGAATACAGCATTAACGGTATCCATCCAATTTACTTGAATTTCTTTGAGCGAAGGAACTTGTTGATTTTCTTGTAACTGCGCGTCAATACTATCTTCATAAAATAATTCAGCGCTGTATCTCCATAAATGATCAATGGCTGCCTGCGCACGTTGGTGAGACTCCTCTGTTCCATCGCCCATTCTGATCACCCATTCTGAAGAGTGTTTGAGATGATAACGCGTTTCTTTCAAAGATTTTTCTGCAATTGCCGCGAGTTCAGCAATTGGACTCTTGCAAAGTGCTTCATAAAGCGGTTTGCGGAAGGCATCAAAGAAAAACTGACGGAGCATGGTCATGGCAAAATCTCCGTTTGGTTGTTCTACCAGTAGAACGTTTTTATACTGATTTTCAAATCTTAAAAACGCTAAGTCATCGTGTGTTTTTCCTTCGCCTTCAAGTGCTGCTGCCAAATCGTAAAGACTGATTGCCTGACCAATCAAGTCTAGAGAGATGTTGGTCATGGCAATATCTTCTTCAAGAATGGGACCGTGACCACACCATTCACCAAGGCGCTGGCCTAAAATGAGGCTGTCATCGGCCATGCGAAGTACGTATTCAAAAAGTGCTGATTGTTGCATGCTTACATGTGTTTGACACCCTCAGGTACTTCATAAAAAGTTGGATGACGATAAATTTTAGTGTCTGATGGCTCAAAAAATGAATCGAGTTCGTCGATGTCTGTGGCATGAATATTTGAAGATTCTACCACCCAAATGCTGATGCCTTCGGATCGACGGGTATAAACGTCTCTGGCGTTTTCAAGCGCCAATGTAGCATCTGGTGCTCTTAAACTACCAACATGCTTGTGGTTGAGTCCTTGTTTGCTTCTGATAAAGACCTCCCAAAGTGGCCATTCTGTATTTGACATAGTCTGTATAATTAATTAGGCTGATTTTTTCATGGCGCGTTTCTTAGCGTAAGCATTTGCTGCTTCGCGCACCCAGAGTCCGTTTTGTTTGGCTTTTACACGTGCCTCTATTCTTTCTTTATTGCAAGGTCCGTTACCTTTGACAACTTGCCAAAATTCGTCCCAGTTGATTTCAGAGAAGTCATAGTGGCCGCGTTCTTCGTTCCACTTTAAGTTCGGATCTGGAATGGTAAGACCTAAGATTTCGGCCTGAGGCACAGTTGCATCTACAAAATTCTGACGCAGTTCGTCATTGGTAAATCTTTTGATTTTCCAGTTGATTGATTGCTCAGAGTGTGTAGACTCAGCATCGTTTGGTCCAAACATCATGAGGGCCGGCCACCAAAAACGGTTTAACGCATCTTGTGCCATTGCCTTTTGTTCGGGCGTACCGTTGCAAAGTACCATCAAAGACTCATAGCCTTGTCTTTGGTGAAAAGATTCTTCTTTGCATATTTTAACCATGGCACGCGCGTATGGTCCGTAAGAGGTCCTGCACAATGCTACCTGATTCATAATTGCGGCACCATCAACCAACCAACCAATTGTGCCGATATCAGCCCAAGTTAACGCTGGGTAATTGAAAATTGATGAATATTTGGCTTTGCCTGTATGTAAATCATCGATGGTTTGTTCGCGATCAGCACCAAGTGTTTCAGTTGCGGAATATAAATAAAGACCGTGTCCTGCCTCATCTTGAACTTTGGCCAACAACACTGCTTTTCTTCTCAAATTTGGAGCCCTGGTGATCCAGTTGCCTTCAGGCAACATTCCAACAACTTCAGAATGTGCATGTTGTGAAATCTGACGAATTAAAGTCTGGCGATATGCATCAGGCATCCAGTCGTTAGGTTCAATCTTGATTTCATTGTCAATTTTTTCTTGAAATCTTTTTTCTTGTTCGGCAAGGGTCATAAAGCTTCGTTTAGAATGTAACAAATATAGGAAATAACCACGCCTTCAAAACATGATTCTCGTCAGTTTGTTCATTGAGAAATGTTTGCAAGGGCTTGAAGTTTATTGTTTACTTTTGAACCTGAATAAATTGAATCATGTCAACAAAGTTTTACTCTTTACAAGTATCCGCTATCAAACGCGAAACACCAACCTGTGTTTCCGTCGCATTTGAAATTCCTAAATCACTAGAGGCAGATTTTTCTTTTGAAGCCGGGCAATACTTCACTTTTAAGAAAACAATTGAAAATCAAGAGATTCGCAGATCCTATTCCTTGTGTAGTGCGCCAAATGAAAACGAATGGCGCGTAGCCATCAAGCAAATTCCGGATGGCGTTTTCTCTTCCTATGCCAATCAAGAACTCTGTGTTGGCGACACCCTAGAAGTACTCGCTCCAATGGGTAATTTCAAATTTACACCTCGCCAAGACGCACGAAATAATTATGTGCTTTTTGCCGCAGGAAGTGGCATAACGCCCATCTTTTCCATTCTTAAAACAATCCTCACTTTAGAACCACAAAGTACTGTTACCTTATTTTACGGCAACAAAGGACAAGGAGAAGTTATTTTTCGCGAAGAACTCGAAGCGCTCAAAAATAAATACCTAGATAAATTGAACTTGGTGCATGTATTTTCTCGCGAAAATACAGGTGTCCCATTATTGAAAGGCCGCATTGATGCAGAACGTATTGAAAAACTATTGCGTGCTTTTTTCAAGGGCCAGACTATCGATGCAGCCTATTTATGTGGACCGCAACAAATGATTTTATCAGCCAAAGACGAACTTGAAAAGTTTGGAATGGCAGCCAACCAAATTCACTTTGAACTTTTCCATGCTGCGCCAATTGAGAAGAAAGAGGAAGCAACCGTTCAAGGCACTGCCTTTGATTCTCATATTGAACTCATCATGGACGGAGAAGTAACCAACTTTTATTTATCGAGTCAAGGTCCGAGTATTTTGGATGCTGCTTATCAGGCAGGTGCCGATGCGCCTTTTGCTTGTAAAGGTGGTGTATGTTGTACGTGTAAGGCAAAAGTACTTCGCGGTGAAGTCTCGATGGATGTCAACTACGCCCTTACACCAGAAGAAGTTGAACAAGGATATGTGCTCACTTGTCAAGCTCACCCAAAAAGCACAGATGTACTCATTTCATTCGACGACTAATTATCATGGGACTATTCGATCGCTTTAAATCCAATAAAAATCCGCAACTGCCAAAAGGTGCGCACGAACTTATCATTAAAAAAGTAACGCCACTCACGGCTGAAGCAGTTCAAATTAGCTTTGATATCCCTGAAGAACTTAAAAAGTGCTTTCAGTATCAAGCGGGGCAATACCTGACCCTCCAAGTAGATGTCAATGGAAAACAAGAGCGCCGCTCCTACTCTATTTGCGCTGGCCCACAAGAAGATCTTGCCATTGGCGTTAAAAAACTCGAAGGCGGTTTGGTTTCTACTTTATTGCAACACGTTCAAAAGGATCAAAAAATGATTGTTTTTGAACCAGAGGGAGGCTTTATTTTAAAACCAGAATATAAAAAAGTGGTAGCCCTCGCAGCCGGATCGGGTATCACCCCTATCATGAGTATGCTCAAGACAGCTGATGCTACTGTTCATTTCCAATTGATTTACGGCAACAAGCGCCCTGAACTTTCTTTGTTTCTGAATGAAATTCAAGCACAAGCAAATACAACGTTGCATTCCTTTTATTCTCAGGGAGCGGTTTCGGGCGCCCATGAAGGCCGCATCGATGAAGCGAATTTCAAAGCGCTTATCAAAACCGACCTCAACTTGCTGCAAGCCGACGCCTATTTCTTATGCGGCCCACAAGGCATGGTTGAAATGGCCGAGACCACGCTTGAATTTTTTGGGGTGGCCAAAAACAAAATTCATAAAGAACTCTTTTTTGCTACTGAACCTGCTCAGGCCATTTCAGCGCCTGCTTTTTCTGGCAAGAGCCACGTGAAAATGATGCTCGACGGAGATATCGTAGAATTTGACGCCAATGGTTCAGATAAAAGTTTGCTAGAGCTTGCTGAAAAAGCAGGCCTTGATGCGCCTTTTTCTTGCCGCGGAGGTGTATGTTCTTCATGTCGTGCTAAGGTGCTGCAAGGAAGTGCCCAAATGCGCAGCAATCACGCACTTACTGATGCTGAAGTAAGCAACGGCTACATCCTTACTTGTCAGGCACATGCCACAAGTGAAAACCTAATTGTAAGCTTCGATGAATAGAAATATCGTCATACTCGGGGCAAGCCAAGGAATTGGTGCAGCTTTGGTTGAAGTTTTTGCAAAAGATCCTTCAAATAAAGTTTTCGCATTAGCACGGCAAATAGAGCTCATGAAAGCGCTATTTAAACAAGAAAATGTTATTACCTACAAACTTGATTTACTCGAAAATATTCACGACCAAATTGATCAGCTCAAGCTCCCAGATACAATCGATATCTTAATCAACAATGCTGGTCTACTCATCAATAAGCCTTTTGAATCCATCACGCACCAAGATTTTCACAATAGTTACCAAGTGAATGTCATCGGCATCATGGAAGCCACTCAGGCATTGTTGCCCAAACTTAACACAGGTGCGCATATTGTCAATATTAGCTCCATGGGTGGTTTTCAAGGAAGTCTAAAGTTTGCTGGTTTGGCAGCATACTCAACTGCTAAAGCTGCTTTGTGTTCTTTTACAGAAATGTTTGCAGAGGAATTTAAAGACAGTTCAATCCATATGAATTGCCTTTGTTTAGGCGCCGTACAAACCGAAATGCTCCAGCAAGCTTTTCCCGGATACCAAGCTCCGACAACACCACAGCAAATGGCGCAATTCATTGCCAATTTCGCGCTACATAGTGGTCAGTTATTAAACGGGAAAATCATCCCTGTTTCAGCAAGCAACCCTTAACACCAAATTGACCTGCTTTTTTGTAACTTCGTTACATGTTGCGTCTTTATGTAATCATTGTTTGTCTTGCTACAATGTCCCAATTACGGGCACAAGACATCCATTGGACACAATTTAACCAAAACCCTGTGTACCTCAATGCTGCTCATGCCGGAAACTTCTCAGAAGACCTCCGTCTCACAGCAAATTACCGCACGCAATGGCGCAGTGTCAGCATTCCATTTCAAACAACTGCACTTGCCGCAGATACTAAATGGAAAGGCTATGGATTGGGTGCCAATTTATTTCACGATCAGGTGGGTGATGGAAAATTTCAGACCTTAGAATTACAAGCAAGTATCGCCAAGGGTGTCACCATCAATAAAGATCAGCAATTGCGGTTGGCCTTACAATTTGGCTTTAATTATCGGCAACTCAATAGTGCTGCATTTTATTTTGATAGTCAGTTTAATGGGTATATTTTCGACCCAAATGCACCGACAAACGAGAACTTCCAAGCGGCTTCAATGATCAGACCTATGCTCGGCATTGGTGCCATTCACCAATACCGCATCAACCATTCACTCAGCCTAGAACATGGCCTTGGTTTATTTAATCTAACCCGACCCAACCAAAGTTTTTTTCTAGAAAACACTAAACGCGACCTCCGTTTCAATTATTTTGCCTCTCTATATTATGATTATTACCCACGACTGCACTTACAGCCAAGTTTGCAGTTAAATCTTCAAGGTCCGTATCGCTCTTTAACGTTGGGCAGTATGGCTCATTACCTTTTTTCTGAATCGCAAAAAATTCAATTGAGTGCGGGTTTATGGTGGCGTATTCAAGATGCATTTTGTATCAATTTTGGTTTTCAGCGCGGCCCATTATTTGCCGGGGTTTCTTATGATTTCAATTACAGCTCATT
>CAYPVA010000108.1:0-5490 GCA_964414045.1 uncultured Lishizhenia sp.
TTATTCCAGACGACAGCATTTTCAAGAAGTATGCTTTTAAAACAGCCTACCTCGATAAAATGATGTGGAACTACTGCTACCTCAATCGCGGGCTGTCCATTTATTACAACGGCGAAAAATACAATTCCAAGGATGGACTCAAAGACCTCCTTGAAAACAACATGGATGGAGATCCACTTTATCCGATCATTCACCTCGAGGACGAAGATATTGAAGTGGCTTTTACACATGGTCGCACCTACGGCGAAGACTACTACTCCTTTGTCAATGGCCAGCACACAACCCAGGGTGGTACGCATCAAAGCGCCTTTCGCGAATCTGTTGCAAAGGTGATCCGAGACTTCTACAACAAAAATTACGAGGCCTCAGATATCCGTCAATCGATTGTAGCGGCAATTGCTGTCAAGGTCATTGAGCCAGTCTTTGAGTCTCAGACAAAAACCAAGCTCGGTTCTCAAGAAATTGAACCAGGAGGGAAGTCAATGCGTGCGTTCATCAACGATTTTCTCAAAGACAAACTCGACAACTACTTGCACCGCAATCCGGATGTTGCCGAAACTATCGAGAAAAAAATCAAGCAATCTGAGCGCGAGCGCAAGGACCTAGCGGGTATCAGAAAATTGGCCCGAGACCGTTCTAAAAAAGCGAGTTTACACAACAAAAAACTCCGTGATTGCCGCACGCACCTCACCGATATTAAAGACGAGCACCGCGAAGAAACCACGCTCTTTATCACCGAAGGAGACTCCGCGAGCGGGTCCATTACGAAGTCAAGAAACGTCAATACACAAGCCGTTTTCTCCTTACGTGGTAAACCGCTCAATTGCTATGGCCTGACAAAAAAAGTAGTCTACGAAAATGAAGAGTTCAACCTGATCCAGGCGGCTCTCGACATCGAAGAAGACATGGACAACCTGCGCTACAACCGCATTGTCATTGCTACAGATGCCGACGTCGACGGAATGCACATCCGCATGCTGTTGCTTACTTTCTTCTTGCAATTCTTCCCAGATCTGGTCAAGCGCAACCACGTTTATGTGTTGCAAACACCTTTGTTTAGGGTCCGCAACAAGAAAAAAACCATTTACTGTTACTCAGAGGACGAGCGCAGAGCTGCCATTGCCGAGCTCGGTAAAAATCCTGAAATCACGCGCTTCAAAGGACTCGGCGAGATTTCACCCGATGAATTTGTACATTTTATCGGCGAAAACATCCGTCTAGAACCAGTGATCCTGACCAAAGACGCGTCCATTGACTCCATTCTTTCCTATTTTATGGGGAAAAACACACCAGAAAGACAAGATTTCATCATCGACAACCTGCGTGTTGAAAAAGACTTAGCTGAGCAAATTGCAGCAGCAAACGAAGCCGACAACGCCGAAGAACTTAATACTGAATTAGCCTCTTAAACATGGCAGAAGACGAATTGGAAAACATCGACCCCACTGCTGACGACGCTGGTCACAACCCCTTCGAGAAACAACACCTCGACGACAAAATTGTACCGCTCAACGGCCTGTATCAAAACTGGTTTTTAGACTACGCCAGTTACGTTATTCTTGAGCGCGCTGTCCCGAGTTTGTATGATGGCCTCAAGCCTGTACAGCGTCGGATCTTGCACTCCATGCGCGAAATGGAAGATGGTCGCTACAACAAAGTGGCCAACATCATCGGAAATACCATGAAGTACCACCCTCATGGTGACGCTTCCATTGGTGACGCTTTGGTGCAAATTGGTCAAAAAGACCTCCTGATCGACTGTCAAGGAAACTGGGGGAATACCCTCACCGGAGACGGCGCAGCAGCACCGCGTTACATCGAGGCGAGGTTGTCTAAATTTGCCTTGCACGTTGCCTTCAATCCTAAAACAACCAATTGGTTAGCCAGTTACGATGGCCGCAACAAAGAGCCCGAACAATTACCGATGAAATTCCCTTTGCTACTTGCGCAAGGAGCAGAAGGAATTGCCGTCGGGATGGCCTGTAAGTTTTTGCCGCATAATTTTATCGAACTCATCGATCAGTCGATCAATCACCTGCGCGGTAAAAAAGTAGAGCTCTTGCCAGATTTCCCGAACGGCGGCATGGCCGACTTCTCGGGTTACAACGATGGTCTACGTGGTGGGCGCGTACGCATTAGGGCAAAAATCAGAAAAGTTGACAACAAAACGCTCATCATCAATGAGATCCCTTACGGCACCACAACTGGTTCTTTAATTGAATCTGTCATTAAAGCCAATGACAAGGGAAAAATAAAAATCAAAAAAATTGAAGACAACACCTCTTCTGAAGCGGAAATCATCGTCCATTTAGCGCCAGGTGTTTCTCCAGATAAAACCATTGATGCGCTGTATGCCTTCACCGATTGTGAAGTATCGGTATCACCAAACTCTTCGATTATTGACGGTGACCGCCCGCGTTTCATGGGCGTTACTGAAATCCTAAAAGTCAATACCGATCATACAGTTAAGTTGTTGCAGCTCGAGCTCCAAATCAAGCTCGACGAACTCGAAAGACAATGGCATTTCTCTACGCTTGAAAAGTTGTTCATCAACCATGAAATGTACATCGACTTCAAGCTATACAGCGACAAAGAAGCACTATACATTTACCTCTACGATCGTTTCAAGCCTTTTAAAAAGCAGTTGCTCCGAGAAATTGTAGACGAAGATTTACACAAGCTCACGCAAATCCCAATGATCCGCATCACGCGTTTTGATGCTGATAAAGCCGATGACGCCCTGCTTAAAATAGAGGAGGAAATGAAGCAGGTCAAACACGACCTCGAGCACCTGACCGAATACGCCATCGAATACTTCAAAGACCTCAAAAAGCGTTTTGGTGCGGGTCGCGAACGCAAAACCGAAATCAAAACCTTTGACACCATTTCTGCCACGAAGGTGATCATCGCCAACAGAAAGCTTTACGTAGATTACGACGAAGGTTTTATTGGCTACGGGCTCAAAAAAAACGAGGCCATTTGCGATTGTTCAGAGATTGACGACATCATTTGTTTCTTCTCGACCGGTAAAATGATGATTACCAAAGTCTCGGACAAAAAATTCGTGGGCAAAGGCCTCATCTATGCCAATGTCTGGAAAAAAGGCGACACCCGAACGATCTATCATTTGTTCTACCAAGACGGTACGGGTGGTGCTACCATGATGAAGCGTTTTTATGTTAATTCCATTACCCGCGACACCGAATACGACCTTACCAAAGGAACCAAAGGTTCAAAAATGCTTTATTTCAGCGTGCATCCGAACGGTGAGCGCGAAGTTGTGAGTGTGATGCTACGTCCGCGTCCACACCTCAAAAGATTGCGCTTTGACATCGATTTAGGTGCCTTGCTCATCAAAGGCAGGAATTCCGCGGGCAACAGAGTTACCAAAGAAATTATCCAGAAAATTGTTCAAAAAGAAGTGGGAGGTTCTACGCTTGCGGCCAGAAAAATCTGGTATGATCAAGTTGTGGGGCGCCTCAATGACGAAGGCCGCGGTAAATTTTTAGGTTCATTTAAAGGAGATGACCGCATCCTGACACTTTACAAAACTGGTGAATACCGCCTCAGTAGCTTTGACCTCGCCACGCACTTTGACGAAGACATGATCCATATCGAAAAATGGGTGCCAGACAGACCCATTTCTACGGTATATTTTGATGCAGAAAAAGAGCTGCACTATGTCAAGCGCTTCACGTGTGAAGTGACGCAAGACAAACGCGTCATTTTTATTTCAGAGGCAGCAGGATCTTACATGGATTTAGTCTCAACGGCTTACCGTCCTGAAGCAAAAATTGTGTTCAATAAACTGCTCAAGGAAACAAAAAATCTTCCGGATCAAATACTCAATTTAGCCGATCTCATCGATGTCAAGGGCATGAAAGCCCAAGGGAACCAAATGACCAAAATGAAAGTGAAGGAAATCGTTCTGACACACCCAATCGACGAAGGAAAAGAGCCTTGGCCTAATCAGCAACCCGAAGAGATCACAGAAGAATTAGACCCAATTGAAGATGCAGAAACACCTTCAATGGAATGGGATCTCACCAAAACAGAAGACGACAACCCAGACCAAATTCCGCTCTTTACAGAGGAATAAGCTTGGTTTATCTTTGTTTTAGACATGATGATTGTCATTTTTTTCAAAGCCCTACATTCCTTATTTTTGTAGGCAAGCAATTTAAACCGCGGACCAATGAACGCCCTTAAAGAAAACCAAATCAATTACCTGAACATCGGCTTAATGCTCATTACGGCGGTGTTGGCCTATTACTTTCCTTTTGAAACTTTCTTGCTGGCCTATGCCTATTTAGGGCCCTTACATTACCTGACTGAAATCAGTTGGTTGCACGACCGTCAATATTATGCAAAAGGAAAATGGGATTTCATGGTACTACTCATCGTTGGGGTCTTGTTGTCTTATGCTGCATTTGCCAAAGATTTTGGTTTCAGCAAAGATGTCTATGATTACTTCGTTGAAATGAATCTCTTTGACAAATTGTTGGTGTTTGCCTTGTTTGCATCCATCCTTTTTGCTTTGGTAAAAAACCTCTGGATAAAAATTGGTGCTATTCTCTTGTTATACTTATTTGTTGGTGGTTGGCTGAGTCCGGAACGCGCTGCCGAAAATGCTGATAGCACTACTGTTTTTGCACTTACGGCACTCATCCCGACACTCATTCATGTCTATGTATTTACGGGGCTTTTTATGCTCTATGGCGCACTCAAGACCCGCAGCACATCAGGAATGTGGCAGATGGTTGGTTTTGTAGTGATCCCGATAGTTTTGGTCTTTGCACTTCCGGTGGCTTCAAAAGGAGGATTTTTATCCAAGTTTGGCAAAGATGCCTATTATGCAAAAGGAGATGGATTTTACAATACCAATTACCTGATTTTAGATCACTTCGAGCTCATCGAAGAGCAAAAACTGACCAACAAGGAATACCTCGATATCATTACTAAAGAAGGCAATAAAAACTATTTTGTGGGTCAGCGCATCATCGATTCAGCCAAGTTTGAAGCACATGTTGATTCGCTTCAAAAAATCAAAGGAGCTCCTTTTGTTGTCAAACCGATGCCGATCAATATGGCCAATTTGGCACCTGAATTCCAATACGACCACTTGCTTTACTTCTTTGATACCTCAAGTCGTTACATCAAAAGTATCAATGAATATCGCTTTGAGCCGATGCCAAGATCTGTCATGAAATCACGCACCAAGAAGGAAATGGATGCCCACATTTATTATTCTGAAGTAGGTATCATGTTGATGCGCTTTATTGCTTTTGCTTACTTATATCATTACCTAAACTGGTTTAGTAAAACAGAAATTATCCGTTGGCACAAGGTTCCGAAGGTCAGATTTTTAGCAGTCATCATTACGTGGTTAGCTTCATGTATATTCTATGCCTATGACTACTCACTTGGTCTTAGCCTGCTCTTTTTCTTGAGTTTTTCTCATGTTTTACTTGAATTCCCGCTCAACATTAT
>CAYPVA010000108.1:5590-6687 GCA_964414045.1 uncultured Lishizhenia sp.
TGCTCTTTTTCTTGAGTTTTTCTCATGTTTTACTTGAATTCCCGCTCAACATTATTTCAATAGTGGGCATCGGAACAGAGTCTTTATCCATCTTTAAAAACGGTTTTAAAAAACCGATTCAACCCTAAATAAACCGAACCCATGCTTAAATTTTCCGCCCTTTTATTGGTGCTTGTTAGCACCCTAGCGTCTTTTGCTCAAAAATCAGGAGCTTCCCTAGTCGAAACACAAACAGATGGTCGCTATACGCTTTCAGAAGCAGGCGCCTCTTATTTTGCGCAACTGTCATTAGATTGCACCAACAAACCCAATCCGCATTACTATTACAAGGTACTCAGACAACCCGGAGACACCCAAACACCAGAAGACCTCTGGCCAGCTTTTTACGGTTGTTATGATTGGCACAGTGCGGTGCACAACCATTGGGCACTCATTAAATTGCTCAAGACTTACCCGCAAATACCAGAGGCCGTTGCCATCCGTGAAAAACTCAATCAAAGTTTTACTGAAGATAACATCAACCGCGAGTTTTTGTATTTTCAAAATAACAAAGAACAATACATCTTTGAATTCCCATACGGGCAGGGTTGGTTGCTCAAGGTTGCAGAAGAACTCAAAACCTGGAATGATCCTGACGCGCAGCGCTGGTTAGAAAATTTAGCGCCACTCCATAAATTATGTGCAGCAGCTGCCCAAGTTATTTGGAAAGATATCGATGAGGTCAATTTGTCGGGAAGTCACGATGCACCATCATTGAACTTATCTTTTGCCCTTGATTACGCGCGTGCCTTTGGCGATGAAGATTTATTGAAAGTAGTTTTAAAAGCCAGTAAAAAGTTCTATGGTAAAATGACCAAAGCACCATTAAGAGCAGAACCTTTTGAATACGACTTCATGTCTGCCTCTTTGTTAGTCACAGACCTCATGCGCAAGGTATACGACCAAGAAACTTATATAAAATGGCTCAAAGGATTTGCACCAGGTCTAATGGATGCTACAAGCGTAGCCAAGGATCTACAGATCAAGAAAACAGACAAACACGACGGTTATGAATCGCATTGGGACGGCTACCACCTCAACAGAATTTGGTGCCTCAA
>CAYPVA010000109.1:0-6637 GCA_964414045.1 uncultured Lishizhenia sp.
TCCAAATTAGTTGAAAACGCCAAGTGGTTGGGTCAAGGCACCATTTATCCGGACGTCATCGAATCTGTTTCGGCAACTGGTGGGCCTTCACAAACAATTAAATCACACCACAATGTGGGCGGTTTACCGGACTACATGAAGTTACAGGTTGTTGAGCCTTTGCGTTTGTTATTCAAAGACGAAGTACGCCGCATTGGCCGTTCGCTTGATATCGACGCGCGCATTTTAGGGCGCCATCCGTTCCCGGGTCCGGGTCTCGGTATTCGTATTTTAGGCGAGGTAACTGCTGATAAAGTGCGCATTTTGCAAGAAGTCGATGCAATTTTCATCAACAGTCTCAAAGAAGATGGCCTCTATGACGACGTCTGGCAAGCAGGAGCTATTTTCTTGCCGATTCAGTCTGTTGGTGTCATGGGCGACGAGCGCACCTATGAAAATGCAGTAGCGCTCAGAGCCGTAACCTCAACTGACGGCATGACAGCCGATTGGTGTCATTTGCCTTATGAATTTTTAGCGAAGGTCTCTAACCGCATCATCAATCAAGTGCGCGGTATCAATCGTGTTACCTACGACATCAGTTCTAAGCCGCCAGCCACCATTGAATGGGAATAATATGCGTTGGATCCTATTGATATCATTGTTTTTTGTTTGCCTAACACAGATTACGGCTCAAAACTTACCGATTGTCATACACAACAATCAAAAATGTTATCAGTACACGATACAAGAAGGACAGACCCTCAAAGATCTCGAAACCATCTTCGGAACAACCACTGAAGAACTACTTGATCTCAATGCAGGTCTTGAACGCGGCCCTGAGCCCGGTCAATTGGTACATGTTGCCGTAAAACGCGGGAACAAATACCATGTCGTCCAATCCAAAGAAACGCTCTATGCCTTGTCCAGAATCTATGAGGTTTCAGTAGATAGCCTCATGGCTTGGAATCCAGTTGCTCAGAACGGCATCAATGTCGGGCAAAAGATTTTGATCAAAAATGCCGTGCTTGCTTTTGATCCTGCTGCACCAGCTGCAATTAATCAGCCTAGCACTCCGGTTTTTGCCTACAAGCTCACAGATACCCTTATCAAATATACCGTTCTGGAAAGTGAAACCCTGTATTCAGTTTCCAAGCGCTTCATGATTTCAACGGATTCCCTAATGAAAATCAATGCGCTCACCACTTCAAAGGTGCGCCCTGGTCAACAATTACTGATCCCAATCAAACAAGAACGCACAACGCCCGTTCAGGTACCGGTGGTGCCAAGCCCTTTGCCTAAAACCACCAGTAACTTTCAATTTCCGGTGACCAAACAAGCTCGTTACCGCATTGCTGTTTTCTTGCCTTTTCAACTCGATTCAACAGCGGGTCAAAACAGGTTTGTGGCTGCTGCTGCCCTTGACTACTACATGGGTATGAAACTCGCTTTAGACAGCCTTAGGTTGCAAGGGCTTCAAGCAGAAGTCTTAGTTTATGATGAGCAAATGAAGCCTTCGGCCCTGACCGCGTTGCTTCAGGGCGATGAATTGCAAGACATCGACCTCATATTTTCACCTCTTCAAGAAAAACAGGCGGCATTAGTTGCTTCTTTTGCCAAAGAACGGCAAATACCAATGGTTTTTCCGGTCCAAATCCCCCGAGACATCACGCATCAGAGCCCTCAATTTATAAGCTACACACCCAATAATGCCGCACTAATTGAACAACTTTCAGCCAGTTTACACGCAAATTTTCAAGGAGCGAGCATTGTGTTGATCAATAGTCCGCTAGCCCGAGATCAAATTGATGAGCAACAATTCATCGAGGCTTTTAAGATGCCTTCCACCGCGCAATCAAAGCTCAAATTACAACAAGCAACTTGGGCCAATTACAAAAAGTACAAAGCCATAGGGGGTGAGGTCATTTTTGTGAGTTTCAGTTCAGACCGACTCAAAGTACAAGAATTACTGCAATATGCCGCCGCTGATTCACTTGTGATGGTGGCAGGTACAAAAGATTGGCTTGAATGGAAAGAATTGACCAAAATCCAATCCAATAATGAAATAGAATTTATCGTGGCTGTACCAAGTTATTTTTCGTACCAAGCAAAAGCCATGATCCCCTTACACAAGTTGTATCGCCGTAAATACAGTGCTGACCTCACTAAAATGGCATGTTTGGGCTACGATGTTACCTACCTGATTGGTCAGCAACTTCTTGGTAAATCTACCATGACACAAGGATACATCAGTAAAATGCGCCTCAAAAATAGAGCTGATGGTTTAGGTATAGAAAATATACTTGGGCCGGTAGTGCGCTATCAAAACGGTGAATTAATTGAATTGCATGCTCAATAAAGAACAAATTTCAGAACAATTCAGGGCCCTACAATTGCATATTTGTCAGGAGCTTGAACTTTTAGATACGCAAGCCAAATTCTCCGAAGATGCTTGGCAACGCGAAGAAGGTGGCGGTGGTTTTACACGAACTTTGATTGGCGGCAAAATTCTAGAAAAGGCTGGGGTTGCATTTAGCGCCGTGCATGGACCAGTGACCGCTGCCATGAAAAAACAACTGGGCCACGAAGGAGAGCGCTTCTTTGCTACTGGTGTTTCCATCGTTTTGCACCCGCTGCACCCGCATCATCCAATCATGCACATGAATGTGCGTTACT
The DNA here is from genome assembly GCA_964414045.1 of uncultured Lishizhenia sp. Classification (GTDB taxonomy): domain Bacteria; phylum Bacteroidota; class Bacteroidia; order Flavobacteriales_D; family Crocinitomicaceae; genus UBA952. The sequence continues at coordinate 2,653 of CAYPVA010000109.1, forward strand.
TTGAGCTAGAAGATCATTCCTATTGGTTTGGCGGCGGCATAGACCTTACTCCACACTATGTAGATCTTGCCAAGGCAAAATTGTTTCATAATTCCTTAAAAGCGGTATCTGACCAGTATAGCCCTGAATTTTATCCAAAATTTAAGGCATGGGCAGATCGTTATTTCTTTTTACCGCATCGCGGTGAATCAAGAGGAGTAGGAGGTATCTTTTTTGACCAACTCGATGAAAAAGCTGGCTTAAGCAAAGTGCAACTCTTCAATTATTGCCGCGATTTAGGTGAATTATTTCCGGTAGTTTATGCCCAGCAAATTGAAAATGTGCCAACAACAGCACCTACTCAAGCAGCACTAGATTGGCAAGCGCTCAGACGTGGCCGTTATGTAGAATTTAATTTATTGCATGACCGCGGTACCAAATTTGGCATCTATTCAGGTGGGCGCACAGAGAGCATCTTAATGAGCATGCCCCCTCGTGCCAATTGGGTTTACAACCAAGAACCTATTGAAGGTTCTGAAGAACAAAAAACCCTGAGTTTCCTCAGGGCTTTTCATGAATTTTGTTAGGAGATCTTATTGTTTGGTAAGCGTCAGGTAATCAGTGCCACCGCCACCGCCAGAAACATCGATCAATTTGATTTCTGTATCTGTATAAGAAATGATATCCCAATCATCTGATAAATCGTCTAGTTTATTTCCTACCGCAAAATTGATATTGAAATCAAGGTCTGATAGGCTGTCGTCGTCATTGCTATTTGAATCTGTGATAGACCAGCTGCCGACATAAGGGTTTGAATTACTACTTAGTAAATCAGTGCCGTTCAGCGTTCCATCTTCTAGGAAATCCAAGCGAAAAGATGTGAAATCTGTGGTTTCATCATCGCCGTCATCAATGTAGCTACTGACAATCCAGGTGCCGTCTATGGCAGCTTTATTGATTTGTTTTTGGTCGTTTTTCCATTTGCTGCATGAAGCGAGCAAGCCAATAGCGAGTGCTGAAAAGAGTAGTTTCTTCATTTTTTTTTCTTTTAGTTTTACAAAAGTAATGCCAAAAATGATAATTTCGACTATGACTAAAATTCATGGTATTCAGCATGTTGGCGTTGCAGTGAGTCAAATGGAGCGTTCACTTCTTTTCTACAGGAAGGTTTTGGGAATGGATATCCCCTTTTTTGACAGCATACAAGCAGCCCCACTGATGCAAGTTTTTACGCGTCAAGATGTCGTGACCAAACGTGCCAGTATGGTCATGAATTTAAAAGGCGGGAGTGCCATGGAAATTATCCAAGCAACTTCATTTACGCCACAACCTATGCCCGCTGATTTTTTACTCGGCGATTTAGGGGTGTTTGCGCTGCACATGAGAGCCGCATCGCTTCCCGAAGCTAAAAATCTTTTGCAGCAAAAGCGCATTGAATTTTCTGATGAAGTAGCCGATCCGCTTGGTAAGGGTCGGGTTTCCCTCAAAGACCCTGATGGTCAATTTATTGTTATTGTTGAAGACGACCAAATATATGAGCCAACCACACATCCAATTGGAGGTGTAGGAGGCATCAGTATAGGAGTAAGCGACACCAATGCCGCCAAAGCGTTTTATGCGCTTCTTGGTTTTGATCAGGTATTGTATGAAGCAACGGCGGTATTTGCTGATTTTGCGAGCTTTCCTGGAGGAGAGCAGCCCTTGACGCGTGTGATTCTCGGCACGAAAACAGCAGCCGAAGGGCCATTTGGTGCCGTGATTGGCTATTCAAGGCTTGAGTTGATAGCTACCCCCAATCGTAAGGGACAGAAAATTTTTAGAAATCGCATTTGGGGCGACGTCGGCTTTGTACATATAGGATTAGATATCTTTGATATGAAAGGTTTGGCCGAGCGCTTGGCCCAAAAAAACATCGAGTTTAAATGTGACAGCACCAGTGCGCTTTCCATGGGGAAAACACAAGTGCATTGCGCCTATGTGGTAGACCCCGATGGCATACTTATAGAATTGATTGAAGTTTACCGCATACCGATCATCGAGAAGCTAGGTTTGTTCATCAATGTGCATGGGCGCCGCGCAAGCAAGCATTTGCCTCGTTGGATTTTAAAACTGCTGCGTTTATCAAGAATCAAAGACTAACTCCGCAAAAATAGTGCGGAATGATTATATTTGACCATGCTCAAGCTCACCGCACAAAGTCAAAGACTGCAGTTAATTACCGATTTTCTGAAATCTCAGGCCTTCGAAAGAGCATCTTTTGCACAAATCCATGAGCACTTGCGTCAAAAGCTGCCTGGTCTTGGCCTAAAAGCGATTTCAAGACGTTCGCTAGAGGCAGACCTTCAACTTTTAAGGGCAGACGTAAATAGTGAAATCAAGCATGTGCAAGTAGCCAGAAAGCACTATTATCAACTCGAAAAAAAGACGAAAGAGCCTGTCGATATCTCCGAGGCTTTCATGCAGAGCATGCTCCAGCAAATTGGCCAAAATTTAGGGGCCAAACTACCGGAAAAATTACTGAAAACAGACCATGATTTTCAAGATCAGCTGGTTTTTAGTTTTTCTGGTCTCAATGACGATGGCAGGTCTGTTCAATTGGCCGCCACTTGCCTTCAAGCCATTGAGCAGCAATACCTCATTCAGTTTTTATATAAGCCGGCCTTTAGTACGTATAGGTCAAGGTTGCAAATTGTTGCGCCGTTGCAAATTCGCTTTTACGAAGGGCGGTTTTATTTAGTTGCTTGCGAGTGGTCTGAACTGAAGAGGGCTCCTAAAAATCAGCTCAAAGTTTTTGCCTTCGACTTAATTGAAGATTTCGTAGTAGTGCCTGCCTTGGCCGAGCGCGAAGACGGCAAAGAAGGTGACCTACAGCATTTTCATTGGGCAGCATTGGCACATGAGCTACAATTGCGCGCCTATTTCAAACATTGCTTGGGTATTGCGCGTTTCAAAGACAGTATACCGGAGGTCATTCGTTTGAAGTTTACCGATTGGGCCATTAATTACGTCAAAGCGCGTCGATTGCATGCTTCACAGCGCATCATCGTGGACAATCCAAATTACATCGTTGTGGAGCTCTACATTTACCGCACCTACGAGCTCAATATGTTGTTGTCGAGGTTTAGGGATTACGGAACTGAGGTTTTATAAAAAGAGAAAATGATACATATCGAAGTTTGGTCAGATATTGCTTGCCCATTTTGTTATTTGGGTTTGACTAAGTTGCAAAAGGCTATTGAAAATTTGTCTTTCAAAGATCAAGTAAAAATAGAACTCCGCACGTTTTTACTGAATCCGGGCTTGAAAACAGACCTCAAACAGTCGATCAGTGCTTACTTGCATGCGCACAAACAAATTCCAATGGAGCAAATCGAACAAATGAATGAGCGCATCAAGGAGCAAGGTAAAATACTCGGGCTGGATTTCCAAATGGATCAAATAGTAGTTGCGAATACGATTAAAGCACACTTGCTATTGCACGAGGCTCATGAACAAGAATTGCAATGGCCGGCCAAAATGCGCTTGTTGAAAGCCTATTTTTCTGAAGGAAAGAATATCGATGATGTGCAGGTACTACAAGAATTGGCTCAGGAAATCGGCATGAAGACAGCTCATCTTGATTTGGCGATATTAGGAGGCAAGCATAGTCGGGCCTTTACGCAAGATTTACAAGAAGCCCAAGATTTAGGGTTGAGAGGTGTGCCATATTTTATTTTCAATCGAAAATTGGCTATTCACGGGGCCAGGGATACGGAAGTCTTTGAACAAGCATTGGTCAATGCTAAACAAGCCTAGATTTTAGCAATTTGCAAAGAGCATGATCATCGAAACCAAATAAATGACGAAGATAAAAATGTAGAGTCTTGCGCCCGAACTTTTTGGTTTTGGACTTTCTTCCTCAAATTGATTGAACTCCTCTAGAGACATGTTTTAAGCGTGTGAATTACGAATACAAAATTGTATCAAAATATTTACTCGTTTGGTCCATATGTGGTACATTTAGCTT
>CAYPVA010000110.1:0-6415 GCA_964414045.1 uncultured Lishizhenia sp.
GGAAAAAAATCATGCTTTTAGCCCCCGACTCTTGTTTGGTAAATGTTGCTGCAACGCGTCAGGTTTTGGCAAAAATGTCCAATCGCGACTGGAATCGTCAGACGGAAGCACAAAAGGACAGCACTAGGCAAGCACTCAGAGTAGCCTATGGTTTACCATCTACAGAAAGGATTTATGTAACTACCGGTAAAAATGACTTTTATAAATTCAATGAAGTTTACCCGAGTTTGTCTAAAGGTGTGGCAGCATTTGAACGATTTGGCGTTGATCCGTGGTATGCCCAAGCCATTCTTTTAATTGAAAGCCCCGCACAAATGCGCAAGTCATCAACAGGTGCCTACGGTGCTTTTCAATTGATGCCAAGTGTTGCGCGCTCACAAGGTTTGACTGTTAATGATCAAGTAGACGAAAGAAAGGATTTTGACCGATCGGCCTATGGTGCAGCTCAACTCATTCGCAAAATTTGCATCCCTGAAGCCAAGAAAATTTTAGCTGCGCATCAAATTACTTACAACGAAACGGATCTTTGGTTCAGACTTTTTGTTTTGCATGTGTATCATGCAGGCGCCATGAATGTTGCTGCAGTGGTCAATAAAATACAACCTACAGAAGGTTCTCAGGAACTGATCAAGGCAATGTGGCAAAATTCTGCAGCTGGCTTTGGCAATAACTCTCAAAATTACACGCAATTAGCCTTGGCGGCCCAACTCATTTTACACGATATGGTTTACCAAAATTGTACTGAAATCAAGCCTTGTGTGGGGCGTTGATCCAGTGCATTTGCCCATTTTGGATCGATAAATGGCTCTCAAAGTTATTCGTGTAGAGCCCGCCCGTTCCGAATCCTTGCGCTATATTCAAAGAATAGGTTGCCCCAAATTGCACAATGGCATTTAAGCCAATAGCGCTTTCGAGCGCACTCGTGAGCCACCAACCAATACCTAAACTTTCAGCAATTGAAATCCATTCTTTCGTGCCACTAAAACCACCGTGTAAACTAGGCTTCAGGATGATGTATTGCGGCTTAATTTGTTGGAGTAGTGCCACTTTCTCATTGTAACCAGAAACACCGATTAATTCTTCATCAAGTGCAATCGGAATGGGCTGTTTGGCACACAAACTTGCCATTTGTGTCCATTGACCCGCTTGGATGGGTTGCTCAATGCTGTGCACATGAAGTTGCTTTAATTGGTCTAAAACTTCAAGGGCACGCGCTGGAGCAAACGCACCATTGGCATCTACGCGAATGGTAATTTGTTCTTCAGAGAAATGCGCGCGGATTTCTTCTATGAGGGCCAGTTCCTCTGACCATTGAATGGCTCCTATTTTCAATTTGACCACCTTGAATCCTTGCGCTATTTTATCTTGAATTTGCGCGCGCATGTTCAACTGCGTATCCATCCAAACCAAACCGTTGATTGGAATTGTTGCCTGGCAGCGGGTAAAAGGTGTATCAAATAATACGAGCCTACCTTGAGCGCGAAAAGCAAAAACTAAAATTTCAAACCCAAAAATAAATGAGGGAAAGTGTTGCCACTTCTGAAGTAAGTTGTGCCATGCTGGATCTTGCTGATCAGCGTCTCGGGACCAACTTTCCAAAAAGGGCAGCGCCTCGTTCAAAAAATCGTGCAAGGCAGTCTCATATTGTGCATGATTTTTATACTCTGGCGATAAGCCTGGTATGACAGGGAACTCCGTTTGAATTGTTTGCCCATTTGGAAGGATGTAGTTATAAATCCAGGACGGCTTTGTATACAAAACTCCGCGGCTTGTACCCGCAGGTTTTTTAAAAACGAGTTCGTGTAAGCGCAATAAATTAGGCATGGTGATACGGCTCGCCTTTTAATATACTAAATGCTCTGTAGAGCTGTTCTAAAAAAATCATGCGCACCATCTGATGCGAAAATGTCATTTTTGACAAAGAAATTTTGAAGTTAGCTCTTTGATATACAGCGTCGCTGAATCCGTAGGCACCGCCGATGACGAATAAAAAATGTCCGGCATGTTGCATTTGCTTCTTTTCAATCCAGACAGCCAATTCTTCAGAACTAAATTGCTGACCATTTTCATCAAGCAACACGAGTAAATCTGTGGGAATTACTTTTTCGAGGAGAAGCTGACCTTCTTTCTCTTTGATCTGTGCCTTTGACAAGGCCTTCGGATTTTTTACATCGGGAAGCTCAAGTCTTTCGAATTGACAATAATGGATCAATCTGCTTTGGTAGCGCTGTTCTCCAACTTTTAAATCGTCGAATGCCGTTTTACCGATGACAACGAACTTGACCTTCATGCCTAGACAGCCTCTACTCCTTTCAATTCAGGAGCGGCGAGTTTGAGCGCTTCTTCTAACCCTCCTTTAATGGTCATTTGAGACATCGAGCAATCGCTGCAAGAGCCCAATAAACGCACCTGAACAATGGCCTCATCTGTGATGTCAACCAATTCCATATCGCCGCCGTCTGCATGCATAAATGGGCGAAGTTGGTCTAGTGCATCAAGCACTTTGCTACGGAGTTGTTCTTTATTCATCAGATCATGCTTTTGGCGTTGCTGCATCGAGACGCTGTAATTCTAGCTCAAAGTTATGAACTAATTCTTCAAAGGCTTGTGTACTTGGTGTATTTTGCTGAAAAACAGCTGGTCGGCCAGCATCACCGGCTTCACAAACTCCTTGAACAAGTGGAATACTACCTAGAAACGGCACGCGCATGCCTTCTGCTAAATTTTTAGCACCATCTCGACCAAAAATATAGTACTTATTGTTTGGCAACTCAGCTGGTGTAAAGTAAGCCATGTTTTCAACGATTCCAAGTATCGGCACTTTAAATGAATCTAGGCGAAACATTTGAATTCCTCTTCTGGCATCTGCTAATGCGACTTCCTGTGGCGTACTGACGATCACCACGCCGTCTAGCGGAACAGTTTGCATTAAAGACAAATGTATATCAGAGGTGCCCGGAGGTAAATCGACTAATAAGAAATCGAGTTCTCCCCAATGAGCATCAGTAAAGAGTTGTGTTAAAGCCTTTGCGGCCATAGGTCCTCTCCAGACAACCGCATCGTCTTGGTTGGTAAAAAATCCGATTGATAATATACCGATTCCATTAGATTCAATTGGGCTGATCAATGACTGACCATTGACATCGACCATTTTTGGTCTGTCACCGACTAAATCGAACATCGTTGGCATAGATGGGCCATGTACATCTGCGTCGACAATCCCTACTTTGTATCCTTTTTTTGCCAAACCACCCGCCAAATTAGCCGTGACTGTTGATTTTCCGACACCGCCTTTTCCCGAAGCAATCGCAATGATTTTTTTGACATCTGGAAGAATTTTTCTTCGGGCACTTCTGCTCTCGGCATCCAGCCCTTGAATCTTACATTCAATATTGATCTGCTGACCAAAAACTCGCTTTAAGTTAAATTCAATTGCTTCTTGCATGCGTTTACGAGCGTGCAAAGCTGGATTTGAAATGCGCACCTCCAGTGAAACCGTTTGGGCTTCGACCTGCAAATTTTCAATTAAATTGAGGCTCACGAGATCATTTTTAAGATCTGGCTCAATGATTTTTCCTAACACCTCGAGTACTGCTTCTCTGGTCATGTTTTTATTTTGATTTGATGGATTGTATACTATGGAACATAAAGTCTACAACCCTTTTGGAGTCACCTTGTTCACGATTCATGATTTCATAGTAGTTGTCGGCAATTTTACAAACACTATAAATGTGATATTTTTCATTGGGCTGTGCAACGTAAGCGCCCTTTACGACTCTTTTATAAATGAGCGTATTTGGACTTTGATCAACAACCTTTATATTAAAATAGCGATTAGGCTTAAATAATTTTCTTTTGAATTCTTCAAAACGCAATGCGTTGTCACCGTAATCTTCAATGAGCATTGTATAATTGCGGCCAACATCGATGCGCCATTTGAAGCCTCCTATTTCATAGGTAACTTTTGGCTTTAATGAGGTACCAATACCTGCAGATGCGTCTGGTAACATAATAACTGCCGGAAGGTCATAAGGATTTAAATCGAATGATTCGTATTGGATGTAATCAAAGTTACCTTGCTTATTTTGGCTGCAAGCAAGAAGACCAATTGTCAGAATTAAGAAAAAATAATTGCGAATCATCCTTGCAAAGATACGGCATGATTTTACTTTTTTTTACAACTTCGTGGTATGGAAAAACAAAGTACGATTCTGGCCAGTCTTTTTTTAATGCTGTCAATCATGCTGGGTGCTTTTGGCGCACATGCACTCAAAGCGATTTTAGCCGAAGATTTATTGCAAACTTTTGAAGTAGGCGTGCGTTATCAGTCGTTTTTAGCGCTGAGTACATTAGTACTTTCCCTTCAAGCCGATCGTTTTTCCTTTCCGATAAAACGCATTACACAAGCCATGCTCATCGGACTCTTCTTGTTTAGTTTTTCCATCTATGGCATTGTGGCGCTCAAACACGCCGGACTGAGTGTCGGGATTTTGGGGCCAATTACGCCAATAGGTGGCGCTATTAGCATCATTTCTTGGTGCGTTTTGATTTTTCGTCTGTTAAAATACTGACAAGCCGCAAACTTTTTTGCGCATCATGTTTTGTTATTCATGAATAGTTTTTACATTTGATTAGTTTTTCATCGTTAAACAGATTATTTTTTAAACATTATGAATACTCTCACTATCGGAAGTAAGCTTCCATCCTTTACTGGGCTTGACCAAAACGGCAATTCCATCAGCAGCGATTCCTACGCAGGTAAGCGTTTAGTTATCTACTTCTACCCAAAAGACGACACTCCTGGTTGTACAGCACAAGCTTGTAGCATCCGAGACGGCCAAGAAGCGCTTGTATCCGCAGGTGTAAATGTCATTGGGATCAGCGCCGATAGCGTTGCTTCTCACACCAAGTTTGTCAACAAATACGAGCTCAACTTCCCTTTGATTTCAGACACCGACAAACAAATTATTCAGCAATTTGGCGTTTGGGGTCCCAAAAAATTTATGGGTCGCGTTTATGACGGCATTCACCGCATGACATTTATTTTTGATGAAACCCATACGCTCATCAAAGTACTAGATAAACCGAACACAAAAGACCACGCAAACGAAGTCTTGTCTTGTTTTTAATTTCTTTTTAGAAGTTCGTAAATTGTTTACGTTCTTCTGCTTGCAACTTTGTAAAAATTATTCACCGAGCCTGGCTCAAAACAACAAACGATATGTCTAAAGAACAAAACTTAGAAAAACTCAAAGCACTCCAATTGACCATGGAGAAGCTTGACAAAACATTCGGCAAAGGTGCCGTCATGAAATTAGGAGACGCTCCTGTAGAAAAAGTAGATGTCATTCCAACGGGTTCACTCACCCTTGACCTCGCTCTCGGAATCAATGGATATCCTAAAGGACGTGTTGTCGAAATATACGGACCTGAATCATCAGGTAAAACAACACTAGCCATTCATGCCATTGCGGAAGTACAAAAACAAGGTGGTATCGCGGCTTTCATTGATGCCGAGCACGCCTTTGACCAATTTTATGCACAAAAATTAGGTGTAGATGTTGCCAACCTCCTTATTTCTCAACCAGACAACGGAGAACAAGCACTAGAAATAGCCGATAACCTCATACGTTCAGGCGCCATTGACCTCATCGTCATTGACTCCGTTGCTGCCCTTACCCCTAAAGCAGAAATCGAAGGAGAAATGGGCGATTCCCAAATGGGTCTACAAGCACGTCTGATGTCTAAGGCCTTACGTAAACTTACTGGTTCAATTAACAAAGCCGGCTGTTGCTGTATATTCATTAACCAATTGCGCGACAAAATTGGTGTCATGTTTGGAAACCCAGAAACGACAACAGGTGGTAATGCCCTTAAATTTTACTCCTCTATTCGTATTGATATCAGAAGAGCTACCCAACTAAAAGAGGGTGAAGACATCATCGGAAACCGCGTCAAGGTGAAAGTGGTAAAAAACAAAGTGGCGCCACCTTTCCGCAAAGCAGAATTCGACATTATGTATGGTGAAGGTATCTCTAAAGTTGGTGAAATCATTGACCTCGGTGTAGACCTCAACATCCTTAAAAAGAGTGGTTCTTGGTTCTCCTACGGTGAAACCAAACTTGGTCAGGGCCGTGATGCCATCAAATCACTGATCCTAGATAACCCTGAACTCATGGAAGAGCTCGAAGAAAAAATTAAAAACGCGCTTGCAACACCAAATGGTCAAGCAGAGGTGCTGCAAGACTAAAGCCTATCGTTTGGTTGGAAGGCGGCGCTCCTTGGGGCGCCGCTTTTTTTATGCAATATGCTTCATCTAATTACGTTAGTTGCACGATGAACAATTGTTTTATATCTTCGAAACATCTAAAACTAAAAAAATGACAAAAACACTCTCATTATTAGCTATCACTGC
>CAYPVA010000111.1:0-6316 GCA_964414045.1 uncultured Lishizhenia sp.
GAGGGGTTGAAAGTCATTTTGATGATATAAGAATTTGGAATAAAGAGTTGTCAGCAGAGGAAATCAGGACTACTTACAAGCGGTACTTAAGAGGAGATGAAAATGGCCTTAAAATGTATTTACAATTCAATGAAGGAGGAGGTCAAAATTTATACGATCTTTCTTATAAAGGATTTACATACAATAATAATAATGGCCAATTTATCTTAGCAAGTGGTAACGGATCAGAATGGTGGAGTGGGAATACGCCCACTTCTGAACAATTAGGGGTATTCGGTATTACAGATTCAAATGGTAGTTATTCTATTTCTGCAATTCCTTACACAGGGAATGGAGAATTATTTAAAATAACTCCATCATTAGGTGTACATAAGTTTAATCCTAAACAAGAGACATTATTCTTAGGACCATCATCAAGTGTAATCAATCGAGTAAATTTTATTGATGAGTCTTCCTTTACCTTTAGAGGAAAGGTATTGTATGACTCTAGGGGTGTTTTTCCTGCTGGACCTTCATCTGATGATGTAACAGGAGATATTAAGGATAACGAAGCATATAATTCATATGTGATTGGTAATTTAAAGTATCCTAAAGGGGAATATTGGGCAGAATATGGATTAGTAGATGGTGTCGATAAAATTATAAAACTTCATAGGTATGCGCCAATCCCTGTTGTAGGTGCTAATATATATGTTGATAATACCATCGTACTTGATGCGAATTATTTGCCAGTTGTTTCAGATGCTGCAGGCCGATTTAACATTAAAGTTCCAATAGGGAAGCATGCGATTACTGTCAAAAGTAATGGTCATACATTTCAGTGGGAGGGGCGTTTTCCTGCGCGAGATTCTGTTTTAACTAATGGAGTAATGGTATACTCTAATACGTATAATGATTATTTTGAAGATCATGATGAGGAAGTTATTTTCTTGGATAACACTAAAATTACTGTTGTAGGAAGGGTTGTTGGAGGAAAAGTAGAAGTTGCTAAACTGATAGGTTTCGGGGCATCCGGAAAAATGTTAGTTAACATACCTGATACAAATCCTCTTGAGCAAGTAGAAATTTCGTCAATTAATAATATTGGAACAGCTCAAATTACACTAGGATATAGGCAGCCAGGAGTCACCTCTATTAGTAATGAATATAAAACAGTTATAAATACGAATGCTCAAACGGGGGAATATAGGGCAGCTATTCTTCCTCTTAGATATGAATTAGATAAAAATGATGTTTACATCGCTTCACAATTAGTTGATAGTAAAAAGAGGTTTTTGACAGAGAACCAAAATTTAAATTTCACAGAAGTAACTTCTCCCAAGAAATCATATTTTACAAAATCTAATTCTAAAGGCGTAATAGATACGCTAGCAACGTCTAATCCATTTAACTATCAAAAGGATTTCATCTATTTATCTACACCTGAGGTGGCCTTATTAGAACAGACTTCAAATAGAACGATTGCTATTGGGGATAGTATATATAATTTGGGAGTGAATGCACCCCCAATTTATTCTCAATTTTACCCTTATAGTATCAAATTTCAGCGGCAAGAAAGATACTATAACTATGAGAGAGAAGCCGGGAAACAATTAAGTATTATTCCTTCTAAAGAAGGGGAGTTTATTATTACGAATAATTTTGCATTGCCTGGATCTGAAAATAAATACCAAGATAAATCAGATGCAAGTATCACGCATTATACTTTTAAGGCGGGTTCTGTTAACTCAGATATAAATTCGGAATTCAAAAAAGGGATCACTGCTATTTATCGTCTTAATGGACAAGAGTCTGAAATCTCAGGATTTAAAACAAACGGAATTGTTTTAGGAGGGGCGTCAGATGGTAGTCAAGGAGTAATGACAGCAGGGCCAGATATGGTAGATTTTATATTAAGAGATCCTCCAGGTTCAGGAAGTTCGGCAACTCTTGAAAAAGGAAGTACATTTAGTATTACCCAATCAAACACAGGTGTTATAAGTTCAAACGAAAAACGTGATATTGGGGTAAAAGTAGGAGCTACATTTGAATTAGGAGGTAGTATTTTAGGCCCTGCAATCGAAACAATTAATGAAACCACTGTAGGAGAGTCTGTAAGTACGTCAATCTCGTCTTCAACAGGATTAGATTTAACAACGACTTATACATTTAATCAAAGTATTTCGACAAGTGCAAGTTCTGATGTTACAGGGGCTTCAGGGGATTTGTATATTGGTAAATCAACTAATTATTATTTCGGGATGTTTGATGAGATTAAACCGACTGAAGTAGCTAAAACAGATACGCTAGGTAATTCCTTATCTATTCCTATTGTAACCAATAAAGGAACTAAATACATCACCAAAACTAAAGGTATGTCATTTACCCCTCAAGGGGCACCCACTACATTTATTTACAGTCAAGATTATATTTTATTAACGGTAATTCCTGATTATTTGAAAATCGTAAATAAAATAGATCAAGGATTGCTAGTTCCTGGAACAAATAATATTAAGCCAAGGGACTTTTATGTAAACTCTATCAAACTCTGGAAAGAAACCATTTTAAGAAACGAGGCTCAAAAATATTATGCTTATAAAAATCGAGAGGAGTTAAAAAATAATGTAAAAGATCAAATATTATCGAAGTTTAGGGTTGCAGGAGTATTAACTAGTGTAGGTCAAGCGATGCGTGATATTTTTGATGAATCTTTTTTTAGGAATATTTCTATTGATGCTAAAGCTGGTTCTTATGATGCGTCAATGCAGGTTGCAAGTACTTCAACATGGAATCAAACCTTTGAATTAGGAGCTGCAATTACAAGTTCCATTTTATCTGATAATGAAGTTGGAGGTATTGGTGTTTCTATAAGTATGGAAAATGAATTAAGTTTTGCATTTAATTCATCCTTGGGACAAACAATTGAAAATACTAATACTGTATCATATTCCATAAGCGACAACGACCCTTTAAATGTACTGAGCGTTGATATCATTAATTCATTTGATGGAAATGGGCCTATATTTATAAACCAAGGAGGAGCATCTTCTTGCCCATTGGAAAAGGCAGAGAAATCAAATTTCCTTACGGTACCCCTATTTACAAAAGTTAAAGAAAATAAATTAGCAGGAGTTGCAATTCCTTATTTAGAAGAATCTGCAAAATTAGAATTGACAAAAGGGAGTATTGCGCTGGAAATACCAGTACTTTCAGTGGAAAAAGCGTCTATTTCTGGAGTACCTGAGACAGGAAGAGCAGCCTTTAAGTTTACCTTGCAAAATGCCTCTGTTTTAGAACCAGCTAGTTCGAATTTCAAGTTGAAAATAAATCCCAATAGCAACCCAAATGGCGCAAAATTAAGTATCGATGCTATAGGTGTTCCCATTACTTTAAACGGTTCAAAAGCAATTTCTTATACCGTTTTTGTAGAAAAAGGAGTTGCAGATATATTTAATTATGAAAATTTAGAAATCGTATTAGAGTCTGCATGTGATGGTGATATTAGTCAATCTGTTTTTATTTCTACTTATTTTATTCAGTCTTGTACAAAAGTGGAAATCGCTAGACCAAGTAATAATTGGGTCGTAAATAATACAAATGCGTTTAGTGGAAGTGCTACGGTTCCACTCCGAATATTGTTGAATGGATATAATTCTACATATACAGGTTTCAAAAAGCTTGTTTTGCAATCTCGTATGCAGGGCTCTCCCAACTGGACGAATTTGAAAAACTATGTGGCAAATGAAACAGAGAAAACAGCTTTGGTGACTTCTGGAATCGAAGCTGCGAAAATTGAAATTATTAGTGGAAATGAACTTTCATTCGGTTGGGATGTTGCTGCACTTGGATTAGCGGATGGTAATTATGAAATCAGGGCGGTAAGTTATTGTGCGAACGGAACGATTTTTGAAACAGTCCCTGTTGCAGGAAAAGTGGATTTGATTTCGCCTGTGTTGTTTGGAACACCTTCGCCAACGGATGGCATTTTATCAATTGGTGAGGATATTAAGATCCGATATAGCGAGCAAGTGAAGACTAATGGAACTATGACTCGTGTGGATTTCTTAGTACAAAAGAATCAACTCCCAGTTGCACACGAAGTCGCCATTTCTTTCACAGGTGTCACATCTAAGGCGATTATTAATGCTCCTTATTTAAAATCAGGTGATATTAGTGTAGAATTCTGGTTAAAAAATACAACTACTTCTGCTTCAAAATTAATAGCACAAGAAAATGGATTTAGTGTTACGGTAACCAATAATACTATGAGCTTTGCAGTTGGTTCTGAATCTGTCAATGCAACTATTAATTCTAATGGGGATTATCATCATTATACGTTATCATATAATAATTTATCTGGTCGATTTACGCTGATTGAAGATGATGCAATTTTGATAACTAGTTTGAAACGTCCAAGTCTATTTATTGAAAACAATAACACAATTGTATTAGGTGGAACGAACTTCTCTGGTAAAACGCATGATCTGAGAATATGGAATTCTGCTCTTTCACGTGAAACTTCTGTGGCAAATATGAATGTGAACTTGAACGGGAATGAAGATGGCTTGATAGGCTATTGGCCGATGAATGAAGGTCACGGAAATCTCGCGAATGATTTAGCTCGCTACAAACACATTGCATTAGAAAATGTGAATTGGGATATCTTCCCGAATGGACAATCCTATACGTTTGACGGATCGAATCACCTGGCTTTAACTAGTGCAGCAAAATCGATTTTCTCATCTACGATGGATGGTACAATAGCGTTCTGGATGAAGTCGAACACACGTGGTCCTTCAGCTTTATTGTCTAATGGCAAAGGAGATTTATCAGATCCTCTAACTTCAAGCGGCTTCCGAAACAAGTGGTCTATCGAGTTAGATTCTGCTGGGGCATTAGCGTTAAAGGCAGAGAACAATAACTATAGCTTTGGCCCTAAAAATCTTGCGGATGGACTGTGGCATCACGTGGCAATTGTATTAAAGAGAAAAGGAAATATGTCGATGTATGTCGATGGGATTCAGACTCAAAATCATTCAGTTTCAGGTCTAGGTGGATTCTCAGGAAGCACGGTGTTCCTTGGTGCCCGCGGACAAATTTCATCTACAAATCAAGTTTCTGTGGATCGTAATTTTACGGGTCAATTAGACGATGTCCAAATTTGGGATTTAGCGCGTCAAGCAGATCAAATAAAAGAGGATCAGTATTACGAGCAAGATTTCCAAACTACTGGATTAGTTCTTTATGCGCCTTTAAATCGTCCAGAACTAACGACTAACAACGGTCCGAAATACTATGTCCCTGAAGACTTCCAAACCAAAACAAGCGACTATGCTATCCTTTCAGCAGGAAGTACGCTTGCTTATTCAAACGTAACACCTGCCATTAAGCCAATAAGAATGATAGAGCGAATGGTAGTGAATTCAGTGATTAATGGAGATGAAATGATCATAAATCCATCCATCACTAATTGGGCAAGTGTAGAAAAGAAAATAGCCTATATCACAGTGGCAAATTTGTATGATATTGCTGATAATAGACAGGAATCGCCAATTACGTGGACTGCTTATATTAATAAGAATCCATTAAACTGGTATTTGGATGGCTATGATTCGAACTTAGATGTTGCGATTAATGAAGGTAAATCAGATTCATACAATCTAGTGATAGCGAATGTGGGTGGATTATTCCAAAACTACATGATCGAATTACCAGCGTGGTTAAAAGCGAAAACAACGTCGGGTGTTATCTCACCGAACAGTCAGGTTCGTATTCCAATCACCATCGATCCTACCTTATCACCAGGTAAGTACTTCGATGAATTGAAATTGAAATCTAATTATGGCTTTACAGAGAAAATTCGTGCGAATTTACGTGTATTGAAAACAGAACCAGAATGGGGCTTAAATCCATTGTATTTCGAAGAAAATATGAATGTAGTGAGTAAATTGAAAGTGGATGGAATTTTTAGTAAAGATGGATATGATCGTGTGATTGCCTTCTCAGCTGATTCTGTTCGTGGGGTAGCTCCAGTTGTTTACGATAAGGATTATGATGAGTACTTTGCTATGCTAACAATCTATGGTTCGACAGAAAGCACGGGCTCTAGGATAAACTTTAAAATTTGGGATGCATCAGATGGGCGTTTAAAAGCGGCAGCAGTAAATAATGAAACAACCCTGAGCTTCCAGCCAAATTCGGTTCTTGGTAATTATCAAACACCGGTGATTTTTGCGAATTCAGGTTTTGAGACGCAAATCTTAAACTTCAATAAGGGATGGACTTGGTTATCGTTTAACGTTCAGGATACGACCTTTACTAAATTGAATACATTCTT
>CAYPVA010000112.1:0-6230 GCA_964414045.1 uncultured Lishizhenia sp.
TTGCCCAAAGATCAAACATGAAAATTTACAACAACATCCTCGAAACAATCGGTAACACGCCAATTGTACGCATCAATAAACTTACAAAAGATATTCCTGCCCAGGTATTTGCCAAAGTAGAAACAACCAATCCTGGTAACTCCGTCAAGGACCGTATGGCGCTCAAAATGATCGAGGATGCTGAAAAAGCTGGTTTGCTCAAGCCCGGTGGAACCGTCATTGAAGGAACATCTGGTAATACAGGAATGGGCTTAGCGCTGGCTTGTATCATCAAGGGTTACAAGCTCATTTGCGTTTTAAATGACAAGCAGTCTAAGGAAAAAATGGATATCCTGAGAGCTGTCGGCGCCGAAGTAGTGGTATGCCCGACTGCCGTTGAACCAACCGACCCAAGGTCTTATTATTCGGTTTCCAGACGCTTGGCTACAGAGATTCCAAACTCATGGTATGTCAATCAATACGACAACTTATCCAATCGCCAAGCACACTACGAACAAACGGGTCCTGAAATTTGGGAACAAACAGACGGAAAAATCACCCATTTTGTGGTGGGTGTCGGGACTGGTGGTACCATCTCGGGCGTAGCCAAATACCTCAAAGAAAAAAATCCAAACATCAAAATCTGGGGAATTGATACCTACGGCTCTGTATTTAAAAAATACAAGGAAACCGGAATTTTTGATGAAAATGAAATTTATCCATACATCACAGAAGGCATCGGTGAAGACATTTTGCCAGCGAATGTCGACTTTTCATTGATCGATCATTTTGAGAAAGTCACGGACAAGGATGCTGCAGTTTATACAAGGAAATTAGCGCGTGAAGAAGGGATTTTTGTCGGAAACTCAGCTGGTTCTGCCATTAAAGGTGTTTTGCAAATGAAAGAACAACTCACCAAAGACGATTTTGTCGTGATTTTATTTCATGACCACGGTAGCCGATATGTCGGAAAGATTTTCAACGATGACTGGATGCGCGAGCGCGGATTCCTGGAAGAAGAAGTGGTGACAGCCGCAGATCTTGTTGCCAAGCATGCCGACAAGCCTTTGGTGTCCTTGTATGCTGAAGAATTGGTTTCACATGCCGTAGCCAAGATGCGCAATTTTAGCATTTCTCAAATCCCAGTAATGAAAGATGGTAAATTTGTAGGTTCTATAGATGACAGTCATGTTTATCAGTTATTAGTAGACAACCCAGCACTGCGCGACGCACCTATTTCTTCTATTATGGGGCCTGCTTTTCCGGTAGTAAAATCGAGTACGCCAGTTGAGGAGTTGTGTAAGTTGATCAATAAAAATACGCCTGCTGTCTTGGTAGAATTGGCAGACGGCAAGCATCATATTGTTTCGCGTTACGATGTTATTTCAGCCCTGTCTTAAAGCTAATTAATCGATGCGCATTGTATCTTTAGTTCCTTCGCTGACCGAATATCTTTGGGCACTAGGGTTAGATACAGAGGTAGTGGGCATCACCAAATTTTGTGTGCACCCGCAAGTTTGGAGACAAACCAAAACAAAAGTTGGGGGCACTAAAAAAGTGAATTGTGAAGCCATTCATAAATTGGCGCCAGATCTCATTATTGCCAATCGGGAAGAAAACACCAAAGAGGATATCGCTTTATTAGAGCAGCATTTTGAGGTGTTATTGACGGATATCAATTCATTGGAACAAGCGTTTGTGTATTTATTGCTCATCGGGGAACGCGTAGGTAAAAAGACTGAAGCTGAGCAGCTTTTATTTCAAATTCAAGCGCAATTTCAGAATGTGAGTCAAATTGGTCAAGGATTGTCGTTTCTTTATTTGATTTGGAAAGATCCTTATTTTGTGGTTGGCCCCAATACTTATATTCATGCCTTTTTAAGCCATTTTGGTTTGATCAATGCATGTGGAATAGAGCGCTATCCTGATTTAGCCGAAGTTTTAGAAAAAAATAGGCTGCGGCCAGCAGATCCAGATTTTATTTTTTTGAGTTCAGAACCATTTCCATTCGAAGAGAAGCACTTTGCTGAAGTTCAGTTACTATTCCCGAACTCAAAAATTGAACGCATTGATGGCGAAATGTGCTCTTGGTATGGTGCTCGGATGTTGCCAGCGGCTTCCTACATTCAGGAGAAATTTAAAAATCAAAAAGGGTAGGAGCGTCAGTGCTTGGCTTGGGTTTAGCCGTACTTTTAGGTTTGCTAGACTTAGCGTTCGAAGAAGTTGTAGTTTGATGAGCCTCGTTTTGCTTGTCTATAGAAACAGTAGCAGATTTTTCTAAATGAATTAAAGGGCTTGTAAATTGTTCTAGAGTAGAAGGCGTAGTCGGTGAGGTTGACGCTATAGTCGCGTTTGATACTTCCTCAAAGTGTAATGAGAGCAAGCGCTTTTTAATGGCTTCTAATTTCGAAATAAGTGCCGCGGAGTCTAGTGCTGAAGTATTTTTTGGGATTGCAGTGTTTTCAACCAACGGTGCGTCCACCATTTCAGTTGGCACAGTTAAATTTGGTTCGGCTTTAGCTTTCAAAGCCTTTTTTGCGCCTTCAAGTGTGTAGCCTTCGACCTTTACAAAATGATAGATGCGTTGGATTTTTTCAATTTCTTTGGCGGTGTAAAGGCGGTTTCCTTTTTTGTTCTTTTTTGAAACGGAAAGATTAAATTCTTTTTCCCAAAATCTTAGCAATGAAGCATTTACTTGTAAGAGCTCAGCAACTTCACCGATGCTGTAGTATAATTTGCTAAGTGTTTGATTTTCAATAGTGGGCATCTGTTTACTTGAATGAACATTCGAAAATAATTATTATTTTTGCAACAGACGTCAGAAAATGAAATTTCTCCGCATCTTTTTTCTGCTCTTGTGTCTTCAGCTCACGAATCACGCAATAGCGCAAACGCCAACTCCAAAAAATGATCCGCAGGTTGATGCCATAATCAACTATGCTAAAAGTTTTTTAGGGGTACCGTATCGCTATGGTGGTACGACTCCTTCGGGTTTTGATTGTTCGGGCTTCATTAATTACATCTTCGGAAATTTTGGCTTCGATCTTGTACGCACCAGTTACGGGCTTGCCGAGTTGGGTACGACCGTCAAATTATCTGAAATTCAGCCTGGTGACTTAATGTTTTTCAAAGGAAGTAATGTCAATTCTACAGCGGTGGGCCACGTAGCGCTTGTTGTGGAAGTGACCCCAGACGCCATCAAATTTATTCATTCGGCCAATACGGGTGTTCGGATTGACAACTTTAAAACCTCACAATATTATATTCAGCGCTATATCAAAACCAAGCGCCTGGACTACGGCGTACAATAATTTGTACTTTTGACTATGGAACAAGCCCAACTCAACGAACGTCGTCAATGGCTTTTTATCGCACTTGCTGGTCTTTTCGTGACCAACGCTGTCACGGCTGAATTAATCAGCAACAAGCTCATTCAAATTCCATTATCTTGGCATTTTTTAGGTAAACAATTTGGCCCGTTTATCACCATTATTGGCATCTTGCCATGGCCAGTTGTTTTTATTCTTACTGACTTAATGAATGAATTTTACGGTCAGAAAGCAGTGAGGAGATTATCTTGGATTACCGCGACGCTCATCGCTTATTGCTTTATCATTGTCGGTGTATCTATGGCTATACCCGCGCATGAAATCAAGGGTTCTAAATTAGCAACCAACGAAGCTTATAACTTGGTTTTTGGACAAGCACAGGCTGTCATCGTTGGGAGTATAGCCGCTTTTTTGGTTTCGCAATTACTTGATGCGTTTTTATTTGAGAAAATCAAGCAGCGCACTGGAAATCGCTTTATTTGGCTGCGCAGTACAGGAAGTACCATGATTTCACAACTCATCGATTCCTATATTGTCTTATATATTGGCTTTGTTTTACCAGGGGCCATGTCATTGAGCACCTATTTTGAGGTTGCACCAACTAATTATTTACTGAAAATGCTGATCGCAGTACTGCTTACGCCATTTATTTATTTAGGGCATTATTTAGTGCGGCGTTATTTAAATCAGCACGTTTAATTTTCTTCCTTTGGATTTGAAAAATCAATGCAATCAAGGCTACAACAGCAAATCCACCCGCTATGTTAAATAACAATTGTGCACTTTCTAACGTGTTTGTATAAAAAATAAAGGTCAAGCCCGAACCAAACAGAATACCTCCTTCAAGAGCAATGAACATCGTACCTGAACCTGTACCACGGCGTTCAGGTAAGCTCAAATCTGCCGTCCAGGCAAAAAGTGTAGGGCTAGAAATCCCTGTTGCTAAGCCAAATACGGCAGCGGCAAGCGTGTAACTGATTTGTGTTTGTGCATTGGCTAAAAGTAACATGCTGGTAATTAAAAACAAGCAGCCTATCAATAGCGTTTGCTCGCGCCCGATGCGATCTGACAACGAAGAGAAAAACAGTCGCATGAAGATCGTTGTGAGCACATAAATCCCAAAAAAGTAGCCTTTATTGCCGATCTGAAGGAAGTCAGAAACATCGGGTGTCAGCACGAAGATCATGCCAGAACTAATTGCCGTTAAAAACATGATGAGTGCGGCAGGTTTCACAGGTTTTTCGATGATATCTTGCGTTTTTAATTTTAAAATAGACCAACTGAATGCCTGTTTGTTTACAAGTGTTTCCTTGATCAACGCGCTAAAAATGACGGCTATAAAACCAAAGCCTGCAGCACTTAAGAACAAGACGTCATAATTACTTTGGCTATAAATATAGGAGCCCAAAGCCTGCCCAATTCCGATACCAAGTGAAATGAACGTGCCCCATATTCCCATTGCAGCACCTCTGCGTTTTTCTGGTAAAAGATCGGTAAGTAACGCTGTGGCGCTAGTGGGACTAAAACCAGCGCTCAGGCCATGAATGAAACGAAGTGCAAAAAGCAGTCCGATACTTCTTGTGAAAGGGTAGGCCAAGCTCACTAATATGGTAATGAGCAAGCCGATATTCATCGTTTTTTTGCGTCCCATGATATCCGCAAATTTCCCTGCATAAGGTCTTGAAAGCCCTGCTGCAATTGAAAATAAAAAGATGATACTTCCTTTATAGGCTGCCCCGCCAAGTGCGCTTATAAATTGGTTCATTTCTGGCAGGATCAAGTTAAAACTGAGCATAAAGCAGAACATGCTGGCGCTCAGTAACCAGAAATCTTTGGGGTATGTTTTAATCACGGTGCAAAATTAGTCGGATTAAACTATTATGTGTGTTCTTTGTTATCTATTCATGAAATACTTAGTTTATTTGCTTATGTTTTTAAATCTCAATGCCTGCGGACAAGAGCCTAATCAGGAAGGTTCAAATAATCAGACCAATTCTTTTAACGGAAGAGCGCTGCCAGAAAACGTTTGCTATGTGGTAAATGGGGGTACAGAGCGTCCTTTTACCGGTAAATACTGGGACCACCACGAAGCAGGGACTTACATTTGTGTGGCTTGTGATGCGCCTTTGTTTGAAAGCTCCACAAAATACGATTCAGGTTCAGGTTGGCCAAGTTTTTACGATGTGCTCACTAATGGGAATGTGAGTAAGCACCTAGACCGCTCGCACGGGATGGTTCGGACTGAAATCAAATGTGCCAATTGTCAGGCTCATTTGGGGCATGTTTTCGAAGACGGACCAAAACCTACAGGCTTGCGTTATTGCGTCAATTCAGCGGCCTTAAATTTTGAAGCAAAATCTGAAAAAAGTACAAACGAACAACCGCAAAATAACATGAAAGAATCAACAGAAATTGCCACCTTTGGTGCCGGCTGCTTTTGGTGTATAGAAGCTTGTTTCAAAGACATGAAAGGCGTTATATCCGTCGTGCCGGGCTATGCGGGTGGGCAAAAACAAAACCCAACTTACCAAGAAGTATGCACTGGAAAAACAGGGCATGCAGAAGTGGCGCAAGTTGTTTTTGATCCAACGATTGTCTCATATGAAGAACTCCTAGAGGTTTTTTGGTTTGTCCATGATCCAACGCAACTCAACAAACAAGGCAATGATATTGGTACGCAATATCGTTCCGTTATTTTTTATCACAATGAAGCACAAAAAGCCCTCGCCATCAAATACCTTCAGAGATTAGAAGCTGAAAAGGTTTGGGACAAGCCAATTGTCACACAAATTGTTGCCATCAATAATTATTTTGAAGCAGAAGATTACCACCACAATTATTTTGAAAACAATCCTGGCAACCCTTATTGTCAGGCAGTGGTTCGTCCGAAAGTTGAAAAATTCAGAAAAGTTTTTGCTACGC
>CAYPVA010000113.1:0-6228 GCA_964414045.1 uncultured Lishizhenia sp.
GATACATTTGAAATATGATCGATGAGCTGAAATTAGAACTAGAGAAAACGTTTAACAGAAAAATTTCGGATCGGGGTGATTGTGAGGCGCTTGTGCAGGATATTTATGAAAAAACCGGAACAGTTCTTTCTTACAATACACTCCGGAGATTATTTGGATTGGCAGAATTTAGAAAGCCACGTGAAAGCACACTCGATCATTTAGCGATATATTGTGGTTTTCGTTCCTATAAGGACTTTAGTCAGCGATATACCGATGTCGATATTTGGCCTACTTGGGAAAACCTCTACGTTAGCTTAGCGCAAAGTGAGGTGCAAGAGCTTATTGATTTGCTTAAATTTAGAAAAGCACGGCAAGAGTATTTTACCATTTCATTCACGGTATGTTTTAGGGAATTACTCAATAGAGGAGACCTCAAAAATTTGTTGGCCATACTTCGGGATCCAGCGTTTCAATTTGAAAAACTACCTTACGATGAAGTGGCCCAAATTGGCGTTTTGGTGGGCTTGCATTTTCGACATTTTCACAATGAAGAGTTGGAGAAAACCTTATTATTGGAACAGAATTTTCGGGATCTTGTGTTCAAAATATTTGTCGATTATGCCCGGCTTAATCAAAAATATGGTACTTGGATTGCCTATTTATCAACGCAAAATGGTCTAGATAAAGAAACCAAAACATTTATTGCTGCACTTGATGTTTGGCGGGCATTGCTGATGTCCGAGCAACCAAAACAGGAGGCATTGCGCAAAATTCCTGCTTTATCCGATGAGCAGCATCCGATTCTGTTTGGTAGAATTTTTGGCATTAAAATGCTCACCTCAAAAAGTAAAAAACAGCAAGAAAAACTTATATTTTCCTTAGAAACAAGGCTTCAAAAAGAACCACATTTTGCCACAGAATTACTCTACGAGCCAACAGTTCAAACCTTAGTTTTTAGAAAGCAATTATTGATGGACTTCGTCTACAAAAACAATTTTCGCATCAATGACATCAAATTTTGGTATCATTTTTCACAGGTTTCTATTCATCGCATCTTTGAGGCATCTATGCTGATACAGCAAAAGGAATTTAACAAGGCAAAATCTATATTGGAGCACATTCCTTTCGGACACATAAGGCATGGATACCGTGAATTCTTGGAGCTCTTTGTGAGTTTCTTTCGTTATAAGATTGCAGAAGGCCTCGACTTGCCGAAGCATGACTTACAACAAGAGTTTCAGACGTGCCGGTCGAAAATTGATTATCCAATTTTTACGGATGCCTATTTTCAAAACTACTTTACAGGTGAAAGGAGCTAAACCCCGTTTTGTAGATTCAGGTAGGCCTTTTTGTATTTTCTTTTCTTGATGTTGTATGGTACGTTGCGCGTGGCACGGCGGCAGACATCCATTTGCATTTTGCGTTTCAAAGAACCGAGTTGGCCAGACCTTCGGCAGTAGACGCTCCAGAGCTGCATGTCAGTTTGGTTGTCGTAGAGTTTCAAATTTATTTCAACCAAATTGGTAATTGGAATAAACCACGAATTATTCGAAAGCGCCATTGCAGCTGCTTCGCTAACAGGTTCACGGATATCGATGTTGCCCCAAATAATGGCGTCAACTTGCAATAAACTGCAGAGCTCAGTGTTGCTAAATTGTTTTTCTGGGAATCCGATGCCAAAAAGCATTGCGTTGACATCGTCTGGCGCCATAACTTCGGCATGCAAGCGGCCATCGCGCGAATAGCGTTCGAGTTGTCTGTAGACCCTTAACTGTATTTCTTCGGACTTTTTTTGGCAGAGGTCAAGGTATTTTTCGTTGCTCATCCAGATTTTTCTTTCGACTGTTGCCCTTATTGGCATGACGGCAATTCTGGAATGATTTTGTGTGAGTTGCACCACATTTGGCACCTCTTGCACGGCCACACATGATGAAAATAAAATAACAAGCGTAAAAAAGTAAAGCAAGCGTTTCATGGACAATTATTTTTTGGGTCTTGCGTACGAAAATCGTTCCAAAAGTTTTGGTTCTGCATAACCGTCAAGGCCGTTAATGGCCACAACGTGCCCTTTATCGAGTTGTAACCAATTATCAGGGCTCAGTAAACTTTCTTCGTAAAAGATGGCTTCTATGGAAGCAATGACATGGATACAGCCGTTTTCCTCGATGAGGTACTCATTGACATATTTACAAAGCAACTTGACAGGGCTGCCTTTTACAAATGGCACCGGACATCCGCCGTGGTAAACAGGGTCGAGGTCGGTCATGTCAAATTCGCTGATGTCTTCTGGGTAATTGGCCGAGGTATGATGCGCAGCAGCAATTTGTTCGGTGGTGATATGATTGACTGAAAAATAGCCGTATTCCTTGATGTTTTTGTAGGTATGTCTTGGAACGGTAGTGGGTCTGAGGATGAATCCGATAAGGGCGGGGTCACTGCCTAAATGGGTTACACTTGAAAAAACCGCAACATTCGTTTTACCTTCATTGGAAATAGTTGCGATGAGGTTGGCAGATTTATAACCGGTGCAACTGTTGACGAGATTAAGGCGCTCGATGCGGCCCATTTGTTCAATTTGTGGTCGGTCAATTCTAATTAGTGACATAAGAAGTTTTTACAAAGAACAAGTTTGCTGCATTAAGGTTTAAGTGCCGGAATAATAAAGAAAATCCCGAGGTTGGCACTCATGAGCTGACTGAGATCGGCATCGACAAGCCCCATTTTTTGATATTGAAATTTGAGTTGCAGGGCGAAATCCCTGGAGAAAAAATAAGTAGGAGTAAGCCCCACATTGATATGAATTAGGTCGTCACCCTTGAGTAAAAAATCATCTTGAATGAGCGTGCTGCGCGCAAAGGATTGAGCATTGGGCTGCCACATTGAAAACAGACAAAAGGCGAGGGCCAAATTTTTCATGCCTAAAAATAAGGATTAAAGAGAAATTCACAACTCATGCCAAGAAATATGTAAGGTTTTTGGCGCTAAAGAGCAGGAGTTTTGTGCTTTAATCACTTAATAATTTCAATCATGAAAAGTAAATTTACATTACTCTCGGCTGGCTTACTGCTGTGCATTGGCGTTGCAAGGGCACAAATCCCTTGCGCTGATGACCCCAACGGCTTTGTTGCTAGCAAAAATGTAGGTGGCACGAGCACCTACCAACTCAAAATAGGTTTTCAGGAAAAAGCGGCACAAACCTATAACTTCAATGGTACGGGCAAGATCATGAGTGTGCGCGTCTATGGATCGCACCAGACCATGAGTTTTTCTGGCGTTCCGCTCAAAGTGGGGGTGTATCATGTGGATGCAAGTGGTAGGCCTACAACATTGATTACCAGCTTGCAGCATGTATGGTGGTCGTATCCGGACAACAACAATGGTTATATTCAATTGAATTTTCCGGGTGGCGTTAGTGTCAGTACGGATTTTGCGCTCACCGTAGAGGTGTTGAATGCCCCACCTTTCGGTAGCACCTTCAATTTGAAGTATACTGGAAACGGTGAGGGTTTGGGCCAAGATCTTGCTTCGTTGTCGGGCACTTCAACCGGTAATAACTGGGCCAGCGCCATGACTAGCTTTGCCAGCAATGGCGATTTTTATATCGTCCCAACGATGTCTTTACTTAATTTACCAAGTTTTGCACTCAATACGACATGTTTGCAAACCAACGAAGTGCTGTCAATCGATAATACGTCACAATTGGCAACAGATAGCATGTTCAACCAAATCAGTGAAAGCAACTATGCGGGTACGAATCATATTTACACCTGGGATTTTGGCGACGGCAGCCCAGTTTCGCATTTAGCAGAACCTGCACATGCTTTTACAACGGCAGGTTTTTATACGATAACCCTTACCACTCAAATCGAAGGCTGGAATCAAACATGTACCAAAACCAGTACGCAGCAAGTTTCTGTTGGTCTAGGTGTTACAACAAGTGCCCTTACCAATGTGACGTGCAATGGTTTGGCAAACGGTTCAGTCATTGCAGTTCCACAAGGAGGAATGGCGCCTTTTCAATATTGCCTGAATAATGGGCCTTGGCAAACAAGCGCAGCATTTACAAATTTGGCGCCTGGGGCGTATCAATTGCAAATCAAAGATCAGAAAAATTGTACTTCCTCGGTAAGTTTCAATATTACACAACCTGCCGGCATTACGGTCAATAGTGTGTTGGTGACAAACAGCGCTTGTGGCATGCCAAATGGTGCATTTACCGCGGCCGCAACAGGTGGGGCCGGGGCCTTGCAATATAAAATCAATACCGGCGCATATCAAAATTCAGGCACATTTAGCGCGCTTGCCGCGGGGCTATATATCCTGACGGTCAAGGATGCCAATGCGTGTACAAACACCGCTAATGTGGCGATCAACGCAAGCACAGCGCCGAGCATGAATCCGCCAAATGTCATCAATGTCAGTTGTTTCAATGGCAACGATGGAGGCATTACCCTGAGCTCAACCGGCGGAACCGGCGGCATTCAGTACAGCATCAATAATGGGCAAACCTTTCAAAATGCAGGCCTGTTTACGGGCTTGGGTGCCGGAACCTACACTTGTGTCGTAAAGGACAACGCGGGTTGTACCAGTTTTGCAGTGGCGACGATCACACAAGGTACGGCAATGAGTATTGTTGCTAGCCCAACGGCGGTGAGTTGTTTTGGTGGTAATAATGGCAGTATCAGTGTCGCGTCATATGGTGGTACGGGTACACATACGTATAGTTTGAATGGTGTCAATTACCAATCATTGGCGCAATTTACAGGGCTTTATGCGGGCACCTACAATGTATATGTAAAAGACGTAACGAGTTGTGTCAAAACTGCTATTGTGACCGTAGGTCAGGCGCCTGCTTTGGTGAGTGCAGTGAGTGTTTTACCGGCTACTTGTAATGGGCAAGCCACAGGAAGCATCACGGCTACGATTACTGGCGGAACACCTAGTTACAGCTATAGCCTTGATGGCATTACGTATCAGAGTGCTAACATTTTTGGCAATTTAATTTCCGATACCTTCAATCTCAAAGTCAAAGATGCCAATAATTGTATCCTCAATACAACTGTTTTGGTAGGCCAACCTGCAGCGCTTTCTGCAACGGTTAATACCACCAATGCTACTTGTTTGTCTAATAATGGTTCTATAATGGTGGTGGCTTCAGGCGGTTCAGGTGCTGGTTATCAGTACAGTTTAGATGGCATTACGTTCAGTTCAGTGGGCTTATTCAGCAATTTACCGGCAGGTACTCATTTTGTGGTCTTGCGCGATGCCAATATGTGTCAGAATACAGTTTCTGGTGTAATCACTTCTGCGGGTGGCCCTCAAATTGGTAATGTCAGTGCGCAAAATGTATCTTGTCATGGAGGCACAGATGGTGCCATTACCGTCAATAATGTAACGGGCGGAACAGGTGCTTTGCAGTATAGTAAAAACGGCATCAATTTTCAGGCAAGTAATTTGTTTAACAACCTCATAGCGGGTGCGTATATCATCCACGTGAAGGATGCCAATGGCTGCATTGATACGATGGCTAAAACCGTATTGCAACCCAATGCATTTATGGTACTAACCAATGTTACTGATGTTTTGTGTCATGGCGCTTCAACAGGTGCCGCGCAAGTTTTGGCTTCAGGTGGTGCTGGTTTCTTTGCCTACAGTTTGAATAATGGCCTTAATTACCAGGCGAGTTCTAGCTTTTTGAATTTGGGTGCAGGAGCGTATACCGTACTCATTAAAGATGCGGCCAATTGTACGGCAGTGCACAATTTCATTATTTCAGAACCTAGCCCAATTCAGGTGCACACTGCTACGCTGGATGTAACTTGCTATGGAGCCAACGACGGTGCCTTGACAGTTACCGCTAGTGGTGGTGTTTCGCCTTATTTGTATAGCGTCAATGCCTTGCCATTTAGCGCGCTCAATAGTTTTGAAAACCTTGCCGGTGACCTCGTTTACGAAGTGCATGTCAAGGATTCGAACCTTTGTATGGTAACGGTATATCGTTTTGTAAACGAACCTTCCCTGATCCAGCTCAATTACCTCGTAACCGATGTTTCTTGCTTCGGTGGCAATAATGGTGCGGTGAATTTGAATTTAACTGGTGGCGTGAGCCCATATACCATCTCTTGGAGCGATCAAAGCATTGGTAGTTCGATCAGCAATTTAAGTGCAGGCCCAGTAGGTGTAGAGGTCAATGACTTAAATGGTTGCACCGGGCAAATGGACTTCATCATCGGGCAACCTGCGGCT
>CAYPVA010000114.1:0-6173 GCA_964414045.1 uncultured Lishizhenia sp.
GCACATTGACATCTAAAAAACTCAGCCAAGCAAAAAGATCGGCTTCTACGTCTTGTATAGCATTGACTTGTAAAAGGTGGCCGTTGACAGGCCTCATTTCAAGGATTTCTTTGAGTTCATTTTGCGCTTGCGCCAGTGCTGAAAAGTCAGTGATATTGACTTCATAACCCGAAATAAAGTGCGCCTTTGTACCGGTGCCATCTGTAAAATAAAAATGAACCGGACCATATTTGGTTTGAATGGCCTGATGCGTAACGCCATCGATCAGAAATATGGGTTGCCCCGCTTCGTCCAGCATGAGGTCAGTATAAGTAATTGGGCGAGGTGCTTGAATGGTAAGTTGTGCTTGATCGATTTGTTCCATAACGCCAGTTGATGCGTTGAATTTGAGTGCTTTTACTTGATAAGTGGTGTCTTTTAAAGCCGCAACCCGGTATGCAGTATACACCTCCGGACCTACACCCCAATCGAATATCAATTTTTCAGCAGCACCCTGTACTTCAGCTGCAATAGTCAATTGCTTGTCATCAAAAAGGGGCCTCAATGAAATACTGGTGCCAAAATCGTTCATTTGCTGAACTGCTGGCAAGCTGGCATACACTAATTTTTGATCGTATTCAGCAAAACCCGTTTCATAGATGCCCACCACCTTCATTTTTTTCAGGATGGGTTGGTTTTTGACATAATAAACCGAAACGATGTCGTTGAGTGCGTAGTTCAATTTTTGAGCAATGGCTTTCGAAATAACGATTTCGTCCTGTTTGGAGGTATTGAGCAAGCGCCCAGCAACGAGGTTTTTCTGAAGAAAATCAAAGGAGTAATTTTGGTCTACGCCCTTGAACATGACGCCAAAAATATCTTGTCTTTGTACGATAGAATCTTTGGTCTGCAGGACTTGAATGGTGTCTGAAAAAGTTTGAGACTGCAACATGGCAGGCTTGAAGGCCACTGCATGTAAGCCATCTACACCCTTCACAGCACTGATTTCATCGATAAAAGGAATGCGTCTATCGATGGGCTCTGCTTCAAAAATATGGGCCGAACCCGCTTTGGAAATAAAAAAAGGCGCATTGAACCCAATAATCTTGGCTTTTATTTCTTGTTGAAAGCCCTCCACGATGGCCAATGTTAAACTATTCACTAATATTGCCAAAGCAATACTAATAATGGAAATGCGCACAATTGGTTTGGTACGTTGCAAACCAAGGTGTTTTTGCCTGATCAGCCTAGATGATATGAAACGTTCAAAAGACAAAAATTCATTTTTTACACTTCAAAAATACACAAAGCTTTTGGCTTGGGGGGCCCTTGCTTCATTTTTACTCGTTTCTTGCGACCTTCTTCAAAATAAACAACCTAAAACCATTTCGTTGCCAATTGCAGAAACGATTGTCATCGAAGATGATTCCATAGAAGTCAGTCAAATCACTGCGGTGCAACACGCCACTCAAAAGCCTACAATTCAGAGCCCGTCCTTAGGAATTGATCGCTTGCATCTTTTTGTCGATTCTCTGAAAAATAAGCGCATCGCCGTAGTCAGCAATCAAACCTCAGTAGTCAATGGGGTGCACCTTGTAGATACCTTATTGGCGCTACAACTCCAGGTCATTAAGGTGTTCTCACCAGAGCACGGTTTTCGGGGCGACCTCGATGCAGGACAACACGTCAGCCACAGCATTGATGAAAAAACGGGTATTCCGCTGGTTTCGCTGTATGGGTCCAATAAAAAACCAACCGATGCGCAATTGGCCGATGTAGATATTGTAATTTACGACATCCAAGATGTTGGTGTTCGCTTTTATACCTACATCTCAACATTACACTATGTAATGGAAGCCTGTGCTGAAAACAAAAAGCAATTGGTTGTACTAGACCGCCCCAATCCGAATGGGCATTATGTAGATGGCCCAGTTTTGGAACCACAGTTTAAGTCTTTTGTTGGCATGCACCCAGTTCCGATTGTTTACGGCATGACCATCGGTGAGTATGCCATGATGATCAATGGCGAAGGATGGTTGCACAAAGGCATTCGTTGCAGCCTTTGGGTAATCCCGTGCAAAAACTACAAACACAAACTCAAGTATACGCTGCCGGTGGCGCCCTCGCCTAATTTAAGAACCGATGCAGCCATTACCTTGTATCCGAGTTTGTGCTTATTTGAAGCAACCACCATCAGTGTGGGGCGCGGAACTGATCAACCTTTCGAAGTGTATGGCCACCCGAAGTTTCCTGCGCTGGCTTATCAATTTATGCCTATCCCGACAATTGGTGCCAAAAGCCCCTTGCATATGAATAAACTCTGTCAGGGTTATGACCTTCGCAGCAGTACGGTCAAAAGAAGTTATGAAATCAACCTCACTTATTTGATCAATGCCCGTGATTTACTCGGAGATACCAATGTATTCATTGACCAACCTGCATTTTTCAATCGTTTAGCCGGAACCGCTTCTTTGAAAGAACAACTCGAAAAAGGATGGTCTGCCAAAGAAATCAGAGAAACCTGGCAACCAGGACTCAACGAATTTTTAGCGATTCGTAAAAAATATTTGCTCTACGAATAGCAGCAGTAAGTTACAGAGCCAAAGCCTATTTCAATAAGGTCACATGACCTGTAAATTGAATGGCCTCTTCATCTTCTTTCATCTTGAGACTGATCACCCAGGTGAACACACCATCTTGAACTGCTCGGTTTAGACCTGCGCCATAAGTGCCATCCCAACCATAGTTGTCGTCATAGGATTCAAAGACAAGCTCACCCCAACGGTTGTAAATCGCAAACTGGTAACTCGATTCAACATAACGGTTGTTGATGATTGGTTTAAACGCATCATTGGTACCATCCTGATTCGGGGTAAAGGTGTTTGGCACATATAGTAAGAATTCCTCCTTCACAAGGACTGTAACGTTGGCGGTATCACTGCATCCCAATTCGTTGGTAGCTGTTAAGGTCACTAAATATTCTCCTACTGCTCCGTATTCATGGATTGGATTGGTAGCCACACTTGTGTCGCCGTCACCGAAAGACCAATCGTAGTACAAGGCATTCTGCGACTGGTTGTCAAAGAAGAACGTGGCGTCATCAATCAGGTGAACCGTGTTGTCTACAAAGAAATCGGCTATTGGCGCCGGCACCACGCAAACTAAGTCTTCAGCGGTATCTGCTACCGTACAACCGTTCGTTCCGGTTACGTAAAGTGTGATGTCATAGCAACCTGGCTGCGCGAACTGATGATCCACTTGCCCAAATTGATATGAATCTTCACCATCTCCGAAAGTCCAATAAACATTGGTGGTGGCATCCTGAACGGTATCCGTGAAGATGACATTGACGTACTCACATGCTTCAGTAATGGATGCTGTAAAGCCCACTTCTGGTGACTCTAAAACATCGATGAGCACAGACATACTGTCTTGGCAAAGTGTCTGGGCATCGGTTGCAATCAAAGTTACTTCATAAACTCCGTAATCGGCATAAACGTTATACCCATCGTAAGTTGTGGCTGAATCGCCATCGCCATAAGACCATTCGTAGGTGCTATTACCCACAGAATTGTTATCGAAGAGCACCGGTAAATCAGAACATTTCAATTGTGTCACGACGTCAAAGTCAACATCTACCGGCGGCTGAACACTTACCGCAATTGTATATGGGCCCGAGTTACATCCATAAGGCTGCGACACTAAATCAATTTGATAATTCACAACCTGCTGTACGGCAGATAAGTTCACTAAAACATCATTGATTTGATCCGAATATTGTGTCGTGAGCGTTTCACCATCAACATTTGGATTACTTTGTGCAATCCATGAACTTGTTGCTGCAATGGTAGCCTGGATATCAATATCGGTATTTTCACCAGAACAAATGGTGAGCGGCAAGTTTTGTAAATAAGCCCATGGGTTGACTGTAATGGTGAATGTTTCGGTAGTGCCGTTGCAGGTCAAGCCTGCATTCGTAAACGATGGTGTGACAGCAACCTGAGCTACCACTGGGCTAGATCCTGGGTTTAAGCCTACAAAACCAGCGATATTACCTACGCCACCAGCAGCCAAACCAATACTTGTTTCCGTATTCGTCCATGTGTAGAGCGTACCTGGCACAGCTCCACTGAACTGAACTGGCAACACATTATCATTATGACACACTACCTGATCAGCAATTGGCTCGACATTCGGACGCGGATTTACAGTAATGGTCATTTGCTCTGTATTACCCAAACAAGTGGTATTCATGTTCGTATAAGCCGCCTGAACGATGAGCGTAGCAACCATTGGAGCATTCGTATTG
The DNA here is from genome assembly GCA_964414045.1 of uncultured Lishizhenia sp. GTDB lineage: Bacteria > Bacteroidota > Bacteroidia > Flavobacteriales_D > Crocinitomicaceae > UBA952. The sequence goes on from CAYPVA010000114.1 coordinate 4,289, forward strand.
TTCATGGCCATAAATGGCGCAATATCACCTGTACCAGCAGTAGCTAAACCAATTGCGGCCGTGTTATTGATCCAATTATAGGCAGTGCCCGGAACTGAGCCCGTGAAATCAATGAGCTGCGTAAAGTCATTGGCGCAAACAACTTGATCTGTTGGGTCAAGCACGTTTGGTATTGGATTGACGACATACAAGAAGTTATCGATATTGCCCTGACAAGTAACACCTGCGTTAGTATAAGTGGCGTTGACGATGATTTGTGCAACATTCGGCACATTGTTATTGGTATTTCCAACGAACGCCGGAATGACGTCAAAGCCATTGGACTGATTGAGCCCTATCGTGAGGTTATTGTTGCTCCAGGCATAATTGGTTCCGGGTACAGGCCCTGCGAATACGACACTTGAAATGGCTTCGTTGTCACAAACAACAATATCTGCTTGGGCTACAACCGCAGGGATTGGGTTGATCGTGACTGTGTATGCTTGAGTCGTACCCTGGCAGGTAACACCATTGTTGGTATAATTTGGGGTATAATTGATTTGGGCGACCAAAGGTGTCGACCCTTGGTTCCAACCCGTGAAACCAGGAATATTTCCAATACCACTTGCTGCCAAACCAATTGATGGAATCGTGTTTGTCCAGGTGTAATAAGCATTCGGTAAAGTACCCTGCATGATCACGCCATTTACTTGATCGCCACTACAAATCACTTGATCCGGGGCATCAGCTACTTGTGGTGTAGGATTCACAGTAATTGTAAAGGTCTCAATATTACCGAAACACTGAACTTGATTATTGGTGAAGCTAGCCGCTAGTTCAATAGTTGCTGTTACAGGGTTTAGGCCGTTATTGATTGCTGTAAAGGCAGGGATGTTGCCTTGACCAAAACTTGGAAGTCCGATGGTATTGTTGTTGTTTGTCCAGTTATAAGTGGTGTTGATGACTGTCCCTGTAATGAATGTCAACGGAACGTTTTCCCCAGCACACACCACCATATTTGGTACACTATTGAAGTTTGGAATTGGATTCACCGTAATGAAGAAGGTATCGATGGGGCTGCTACAAGTTGTATTGTTATAGGTATCAATCGCCTGTACCTGAATCATGGCTGTTACTGGTACCGTGGTTGCATTTATTGGGATAAATGGTAAGATATCACCCGTTCCGTTGGCTGGTAAACCAATTAATGTTTGGTTGTTTACCCACGTAAAGTTGGCACTTGGTACCGTGCTTGTAAAATTGATCCCGTTCAAGAGCGTACCACTACAAACCGTAACATTTGGTGTTGGGGTCATGATTGGCGCTGGGTTCACGGTAATCGTGAAGGTCTCTGAGTTGCCTGCACAAATTTGTGTGCCGTTGACGTATTGTGCCGTCACCGTAATGGTGGCTGTAATTGGCGTGTTGCCTGTATTAGTTGCCGTAAAGACACCAATATTGCCCGTGCCACTTGCTGCTAAACCAATCGATGGGTTGTTGTTGGTCCAGACATAAGTAGTACCCGTAGATGGCCCTGTAAAGTTGATCGCAGCGGCTTGGGCTCCGTTACACACCACTTGGTTTTGTGGTGCCACTACTTGTGGTTGCGGATTTACGGTAATGGTGAAGGTTTCCGTGTTGCCCAAACACAACTGACCCGCGTTACTGTATTGTGCTTGCACCGCAATGGTAGCCACAATTGGTGTTTGACCCGGGTTCTGACCTGTAATGCTCGCAATATTGCCCGTACCACTGGCTGGCAAGCCAATCGATGGGTTGTTGTTGGTCCAAGCATAGGTAGTGCCGCTGACGTTGCCTGTAAACAACACCGGTAAGGACTGATTGCCCACGCACAAGTTTTGGTTGGCAGGGTCTACGACGTTTGGCGCTGGGTTCACGGTAATCG
>CAYPVA010000115.1:0-6086 GCA_964414045.1 uncultured Lishizhenia sp.
AAGTATAATAGACATCTGCTGCATTGAGCTTACTTGCCGCTGTAACACGTGAACCCGGTTTGTAACGGTAACCTGTTTGGAATTGGACCGGTAGCGTGAGGTCTGCACGGTGAATGATGATGTTTTCTGGAAGTTGGTCTAGCCCTGGAATTTTAACCATCGCTCGCAATTTATTGGCCTGGGCATAAAATGATTTCTGACCCAAGGTACTATCTGCTAAGATGGCTGCGATCGGTGTATTGGCTTGATCGTGGCTTATGTTTGTGAAGTCGGCGCAATTGGAGTTGATATTGAAATCGTAGGTCTTTGGAACTCCTGCCAACTTGAAATAGATCGTCATTTTTGAGGCCGCATTGTTGTTGATATCTAGGTACAAAATAGCGCCTTTACCCGAGGTTTGGGCAGTATTATTTACCTTGACCTGAAAACCTTTGAAGAAATCTTGAAATGCGGCATTTGAAGCAAAAGTACTCGGATTGCTGATCGATTGGTTGATAAATGACCAAGCTTTATTGGTGTCAAGGTGGATGCGAAGCTGAGGATCGACCTCTTTGCCAGCTACAATTGTTGGGTTGATAGGATCCGGAGTAATAGTGCCATGGCCCTGCGCCACCCAATTCTGATTTTGTGTACTTAGGGTAGAAAATTGATAATATTTGGTTGTAGCGGCATTTTCAATGGAGTCTGAAAGTTCATAGACTTCAAAGTTTTGAGCACTGAGGTCTCCGTAATATCCAAGGTATTCAAAAGCCAAGACAAAAGAGTCAATGACAATTTGAGAAGGGTTGCCAAAATTTGGGTTGAGGCCTGGAAGCCTGAATTCTGTAAAAACCGATGCTTGTACTTTGCCAAATTTAGGGTCTACATAAGATCCTAGGAGAACATTCGAAGCATTTTTGGTTTCCGTTGAATCTTCAAGGATGGAATAGGTAATAAGTTCAAAGGTGTCGGTTGTGACGCCATTGAGTAAGGCATTGGGGTCAATGATATCTTTACCTAAATTGGGATTCTTTTTGGTACAGGCTGTCACAAAAAGCAACAAAATTGCAAGTGCGCTAATTGCTTTCATGCTGATTAAGCTAAAACGTTAGACTCAATGACTTTATCAAAGAAAGCTGAAAGCTCTTTGCCTTGATGCTCTTCAGCCACATACGGCATTTTAAGAGCCGAGCATTCATCATAAAGCTTCTGTAGTGGGGCGGATAGATTCTCTGCAGCTATATTAACGCCATCACAGTGCGATAATATTACTTTGGTAATGTTCTCAAAGCTGCTGTCTTTTAGAGCGTCTGCTACATCTTGAGGGAAGCCATCAAAAGTTAATTTTTCTGCGAAACGCGGGTCCCAAGGTTCGTCGAAGCTTTCGTTGTACAAACTGTAAACAACTTTGGTTTCTTTAAAATGAGGGTCTTTGTTAAAAATATGCTTGATATAAAGTGCCATGACACCTGTAAGCCAGCCGTGACAATGAATGACGTCTGGTTGCCAACCTAATTTCTTGACCGTTTCGAGTACACCCCTGCTAAAGAACATCGCGCGTTCGTCGTTGTCTGGGTGATACTTGCCATCTTCTTCTTGCAAACAAGTTTTGCGTTTGAAGTAGTCGTCGTTGTCGATGAAATAGACCTGCATGCGAGCCGCTGAAACAGAGGCCACTTTGATGATCAATGGGTGATCGTGGTCGTCGATGCTGATGTTAAGACCCGATAAACGAATCACTTCATGTAATTGATGACGTCTTTCGTTAATTGCACCAAAACGAGGTGTAAATACACGGATTTCTTTACCTGCATCTTGAACTGCCTGGGTGATGCGTCTAGCGCTGCCGGAAATTTCAGATTTTGGTAAGAAAGGAAAGATTTCTTGAGAAATAAATAGGATTTTCTTCTTTTCCATTCAGTTGAATATGCTAGCAAAATTACGAATTAATCATGAACTAACCTAAAAAGCTCTAGCTTTGTCCGATTTGAATCAACACTTTAGACGAAGCAATGCAAACCTTTGTTACTCGAGATGAAATTAGCAACTGGCGAAAGCAACTAGCACAAGACCAAAAAAAATTAGGTTTTGTACCTACAATGGGGGCTTTGCACGAAGGTCATTTGTCATTGGTTAAAAAAGCCAGCGAAGAAAACGACGCAGTGCTCGTCTCTATTTTTGTAAACCCCAAGCAATTCAATCAACAAGCTGACCTTCAAGCATATCCAAGAATGTTAGATGCGGATATCGCCCTGCTTGATGCACTTCCAAATGTGGTCATTTTTGCACCTAACGAATCCGAAATGTATCCTACAGGATTAGCGTTTGAACCAATGCAGCTCGGAGAAATTGGTGCTGTTTTAGAAGGTGCCAAAAGACCCGGTCACTTTGATGGTGTGGTGCATGTGGTCCACCATTTATTTGCACTCATCGCGCCTGATCGGGCTTATTTTGGAGAAAAAGATTTTCAGCAATTGGCTGTCATCCGCAAATTGAATGACCACTATCATTTTGGTATTGAAATTATTGCTTGCCCAACAAAAAGAGACCCAGACGGATTGGCAATGAGTAGCCGCAATTTAAGGTTGTCTGCCGAAGAGCGCAACAATGCACTCTCTATCTTCAAAGCTTTGACTTATATTAAAGAAAACGCAGGAATAGAACCCATTGAATCAATGCGCAGCCGAGCCATTCAAATAATTGAAGAAGCTGGTTTACAACTTGATTACTTAGAAATTGTCGATCCTGGATCCTTAAAAATTTGTCAGTCTTGGCAGCAAATTCAACTCTGTTGTGTTGCCGCTTTTTGTGGAGAAGTAAGACTCATTGACAATATGTTGTGCGAATCCGTTAAATTGCCTTAATTTTGCGCCGCTATTTATTATGTACATCGACGTCTTAAAATCGAAAATTCATCGTGTCAGAGTGACACAAGCCGACCTCAACTACATCGGCAGTATCACCATTGATGAAGCCCTCATGGAAGCTGCTAACCTCATCGAAGGAGAGAAGGTCCAAATTGTCAATATCAACAACGGCGAGCGTTTTGAAACCTATGTGATCAAAGGTGACCGCGCTTCTGGCATGATCTGTTTGAATGGCCCAGCAGCACGCAGGGTTGCTATCAACGATATCATCATCATTATCGGTTATGCCATGATGGATTTTGAAGAAGCAAAAAATTTCAAGCCTTCTTTGGTTTTTCCTAACGAACAAACTAACTTGCTCTCTTAAAACTCAATGAGTAAGAGACTTACCAACCTACAACACAAAATTCTCAACTGGGATGACGCCCTGCGCTTAAGAAATGTTTGGGCACTCAAAGGAGAAAAAGTTGCGTTTACCAACGGTTGTTTTGACATCTTACATTTAGGTCACGTGAGTTATTTGGCACAAGCGGCCGATACTGCCCAGCACCTCATCGTTGCCATCAATACGGACGCGTCTGTTAAAGCGCTTGATAAAGCCCCAAATCGGCCAATAAATCCAGAAATAGCCCGAGCACAAGTGCTTGCGGCGCTCAGTTTTATTGATGCCATTGTATTTTTTGAACAACATACGCCGCTAGAAATTATTGAAGTCCTCAAGCCAGATGTACTGCTTAAAGGGGCCGACTACAACGCCAACCAAACCGATGCAACGGCTAAAGATTACATCGTTGGCGCTGATTTAGTCAAGTCATACGGCGGAAAAGTGCAAACCATTCCTTTTGTAGACGGCTATTCGACTACCGGAATTTTAGCGAAAGGGAAATTTTAGTCCTATCTTTGTGGCTGAAATTTTTTAGTCATGAGCCACCCCGAACTTTCTGAACAAGAAATCCAAAGACGCGAATCGCTACACAAGCTTCGCGAATTAGGTATTGATCCTTATCCTGCGGCACTCTACCCTGTAGATGCGTTTGCTGCTGATATCAAGGAAAAGTTCGAGGATGGTAAACAGGTTTGTTTGGCCGGAAGAATGCTTTCTCAACGTATTATGGGCAAAGCTTCGTTTGCTGAAATACAAGATGCTTCTGGCAGAATACAAGTTTATTTCAACCGCGACGAAATATGTCCGGGTGATGACAAAACCCTTTACAACGACGTTTTCAAAAAATTACTCGACCTCGGCGATTTCATCGGAATCAAAGGACAGGTCTTCAAAACACAAGTCGGAGAAATCTCTGTCAATGTTACTGAGTTTTCGTTACTCAGTAAGTCTTTGCGTCCACTTCCTTTGCCTAAAACCGATGCGGCTGGTGTCGTCCATGACGCCTTCACCGACCCCGAATTGCGCTACAGACAACGCTACGTAGATATGGTAGTCAATAGACAGGTCAAAGACGTTTTTGTCAAAAGAACCAAACTCTTCAACGCCATGCGTGAGTTCTTCAATCGCGAAGGCTACATGGAAGTTGAAACCCCAATTTTACAAGCGATACCTGGTGGTGCTTCAGCCAGACCATTCATTACTCACCACAACGCCCTTGATATACCGCTTTACATGCGAATTGCCAATGAACTTTATCTAAAAAGACTCATTGTAGGTGGATTTGATGGTGTCTACGAGTTTTCTAAAAACTTTAGAAACGAAGGAATGGACCGTACACACAATCCAGAGTTTACCGCCATGGAAATCTACGTAGCCTATAAAGACTATAACTGGATGATGGACTTCACCGAACAATTGCTTGAGCATTGTGCCATTGCTGTAAATGGCAGCACAATTGCTCAGTTTGGAGAACACACCATTGATTTCAAAGCACCCTACAAGCGCGTTACGATGCGTCAATCCATCATCGATTTTACTGGCTTTGATATCGCAGGTAAATCGGAAGAAGAATTGCGCGCTGCAGCCCGATCAATGGGGCTCGAAGTAGACGAAACTATGGGCAAAGGAAAGCTCATCGACGAAATTTTTGGTGGCAAATGCGAAGGCAACTATATCCAGCCTACCTTCATTACGGACTATCCTAAAGAAATGTCTCCGCTTTGTAAAGTACACCGAGAAGACCCAAGCCTCACTGAGCGTTTCGAATTAATGGTTTGTGGTAAAGAAGTAGCCAACGCTTATTCTGAACTCAATGACCCTATTGATCAACGCGAGCGCTTTGAAGAGCAACTCAAGCTACAAGAGCGCGGTGACGACGAAGCCATGTTTATTGACCAAGATTTCTTGCGCGCTTTGGAATACGGTATGCCACCTACAAGTGGCCTCGGCATTGGCATGGACCGTCTGATCATGTATTTGACCAATAATCCTTCGATCCAAGAGGTCTTGTTCTTCCCTCAAATGCGCCCAGAAAAATCGGCGCCTAAAGTAGTGCTCAACGACACCGAAAAGGAAATTTATCAAAAAATGCAAGCAGCGCAGCAGCTTTTACTAAGCGAACTCCGAGCGGCTTTTGAAATCAGTAACAAACTCTGGGACACCTCGATCAAAACACTAACCAAGAATAATTTGGTCAACGTTTTCAAAGAAGGCGATCTACTTTGGGTAAAGTTAGCGGAAGAATAATAACACGGGTTTAGCTCCGCAGTTTTCTTGCGGACTAAATGTAACGTTTCACAAACTCCCATAGCACAATACCTGCGCAAACACTTACGTTTAAGCTATGTTTGGTACCAAATTGTGGTATCTCAATAATGTGGTCGGCTACGTCCAGCGCCTTTTGGTCTACGCCGTCTACCTCGTTTCCAAAAACCAGTGCAAAACCCGGGGCGTTCAGTGCGTTGATGTCTTGTAAAAGTGTGGTCTTAACAGCTTGTTCTACCACACCAACATGATATCCTTTGGTCCGAACGCGCTCGAGCGCCGTCATTAAATCAGCCTCATAGGACCATTTGACGGTATCGGTAGCGCCTAACGCTGTTTTGTGAATTTCGCGATGTGGAGGCTGGGCTGTGATGCCACATAAAATTATTTCTTCAATATTAAATGCATCTGCCGTTCTGAAAAAAGCGCCGATGTTGTTCAACGAACGAATGCTATCAAGTATGACAATGATCGGAAATTTGGGTTGCGCTTTAAATTGTGCCTCATCTAGGCGTTCAAGTTCCCAAAGTTTCAATTTTTTCGTGCTGTTTTCGCTCATGAATAGCTCAAAAATACTGCAAAATTGTGGA
>CAYPVA010000116.1:0-6023 GCA_964414045.1 uncultured Lishizhenia sp.
TTAGCCCAAGTGTTTGAAGCGCTCGGGTTGTTGAGCCCAACAACGGGTGCCCAAGAATAGGTAATGCCCGGTGCGGGGTTCATTCCGATCGTTGCACCTGTGAAGTTACCAAAACAGTTGATGGCAAAATCATTACCTGCATTAACTGTAGGTGTAGCTATATCGACCGTAACAATCACTTGGTCTGTGGTAACACAACCATTAGTATAATTGGTAACTGTCAGTGTGTAAGTAGTCGTAACAGACGGGTTAGCCAATGGATTTGCTGCCGTGGCATTATTAAGCCCTGTGATTGGACTCCATTGGTAGGTGTTTCCGGTAACAGGAGTCATACCGATCACACTACCCGCTAAATTTTGATAACAATTCTTTTGAAAATCTGGGCCAGCTTGTGCGAGCGGAGCCGTTTGATTCACAGTAACAAGCACCACATCTGTCCCAGTACATCCGGTTGCAGGGTTGTTGACAGTTAAAGTATAGGCAGTGGTAACGCTTGGGTTGGCTATTGGGTTGGCTGTATTACTTGCAGATAAACCAATAGCAGGTGACCAACTGTAAGTGAGGCCCGCGGTGGCACCTGCGCCAATAAGTAAACCGTTTACATTGCTCACACAAGTCTTGGTGAAGTCTGCACCCGCATTGGCAGTTGGCGCAGTAGTATTGACTGTAACGGCAAGTTGGTCTGTGGCAGTACAGCCAGATATTTGGTCGGTAACTGTCAGTAAGTAAGATGTGTTTTGGGTTGGATTGGCTATTGGGTTTGAGGTTGTGGCGCTCGATAAACCAAGCGTTGGGAACCAGTTGTAGCTATAGCCAGCCACTGGGCTGCTACCAATTTGTAAACCATTTGGGTTTTGTACACACGTCTTGCTGAAGTCTACACCAGCATTGGCTACAGGAACCGCTACATTTACCACAAAAGTCATTTGATCCGTAGAGGAACAACCCGATGAAGTTTGGGTGGCGGTTACGGTGTAAGTAGTTGTTTGCATTGGGTTGGCAAAAGGCGTACTGTTTGTCGCTGTACTTAAACCTGTGCTCGGGTTCCAGCTGTAAGTGACACCACTTTGAGCAGCAGCTCCTAACGTTGCTCCAGATGCGTTTTGTGTACAAGTCTTCAGTAAATCTACTCCTGCATTCGGTATAGGAAACTGTTGATTTACCGTTACTAGAATTTGATCCGTTGCCACACAGCCGTTATTGGCTTGCGTTGCTGTTAAAGTATAGGAAGTGGTGGTGCTTGGGTTGGCAATAGGGTTGGATACTAACGCATTGCTCAGACCTAAACTCGGGCTCCAGCTGTAGCTTACGCCACTCACTGCCGTTTGCCCAATAGTTAAACCATTTGTGTTTAAAACACAAGTTTTGATAAAGTCTAGGCCAGCATTTGCTGTAGGAAGGCTTGTATTGACACTCACCAACACTTGGTCTGTTGACGTACAGCCCGTTGCTGTATTGGTAACTGTAAGGGTATAGTTAGTAGTAGTAGTTGGATTGGCTATTGGATTAGCAACACCACTCGCACTGAGGCCTGTAACGGGCGTCCAGCTGTAGGTCTGGCCAGTCTGTGCCAAGGCGCCTATTTGAACACCTGTGCTATTTTGAATGCAAGTCTTTTCACCATCTAATCCTGCATCTGCTGTTGGAGTTTGCTGATTTACCGTTACCAAAACCACATCTGTTGCTACACAACCCGATTGGGTGTGGGTAGCCGTTAAAGTATAGCTTGTTGTAGCTGTTGGATTTGCTATTGGATTTGCTAAAGTTGGCGCGTTTAAACCCGCAGATGGCGACCAACTGTAGGTTACGCCCGGCTGAGCTGTCATGCCTATAAATGCCCCATTGGCATTACTCGCACAAGTCTTGGTGATATCAGCACCAGCATTGGCTGTTGGATTGGATAAAACGGTAATTGCCTGGCCAGCTGTTGACGATTGTCCGTTAGCTGTTACAATACATGTATAGGTCGTATTGGCAGCGGGACTAACAATAATTGAACTCGAAGTAGCACCTGTAGACCACAAAAATGTGGAACTAGGCTGATTGGTATTTGCCGTTAAGGCCAAAGAATTGCCTTGACATACTTGGGTGCTAGTGGCTGTAATGCTCACAACGGGTGCCTGAGCCCAAAAAAACATTCCAATAATGCAGAAAATAGCCGCTAGGTAGTATTGTTTCATTTCGATATAATTCATCGAAATTTACTGAAAACAACCCACTAAAAAAAATCAGGTACGACGCTCAGGCGTTGCTGGCCTTTCAGTCTTGTTTTTCACCAGTAAAAACCTTGCAGATATAAAAAACGTGTTGCTGTTAAATGTATCATTAAAGGCATAGAAAGGCGCCAGTAAATACATCCCCGTTTGTACATGTAATTGCCAAACTTTTATTCCAATTGTTGGGCAAACACCAACTCTCAATTGATGGAGGTCAGTACGAATGGCCCCATTGAGTCCGTAGGTAAAATCAAAATTACCTGTTCGGCGCCAGAGCCCAAAATCATATCCGAGTACGGGGTTGAGTCTGGAAAAATCATAGGTTAGGTTGATCCCATGATGCAAGGCAATGGTATTGTGATTTAAAAACCCATTCTTCTTTTTACGTTGTAATTCCCACCCGTATTCCAACACATAAAAACGTCCACTTTGCAAACCAAAATAGCTGCCCGATTTGATGGTTTTTTCCTTTCTATCGAGGTTAAGTAAGTTGCTAGAGGCTAGGCTCATTGTAGGATTCAGACTTTGTGAAAAAGCCAGTTGAAAGCAGAAAAAAAACAAGGAAAAGTGTAAAAATTTCATGGTGTTATTTCGCGTCTAATGCAGGTAAGGATGGAACTTGTTTCAGGTAGGATTCAAAAAGATATGCCTCTGAAACCCTTGGCAAACCTAACTTTAAAAACTGTGTGTAAAATGGAATCGCTACCGATTGTTCTCTTTTTTGAGCTGAAATCAACGATTGATTTTTATCAAGTGCCAAAATAAAAACCAAAAGGGTGCCTATTAAAAATATCCATTGCAAGATGCCAAGCAGCGCCCCTGCTAAATTATTTAATATGGACAGCTTCACCACTTTGAGAGCGGTTTCAAGCAGCTTTCCTCCAAAATATACCCCGGCACCAATACCTAAAAACAAAATGATAAAACAGACCGGGACAAGTGTGGTTTTTTCCCAATGAAGTGTCTTTATTCCAAAATCGACAAGTACATCATTGAGTTGAAATGCCGCGTAGAGGCCAACAACTATTGCCAACAACATAAATAAAGACATGATGAGCCCGCGCTTGTATCCTTTATAGGCACCATAAGCTAAAGGTGCAAATAAAAAGAGGTCCAGTAAATTCATGTCGGAAAATTAATAGAAAGTTTGTAATCTTGTGCCATGCTGAGTCCGTTCAATGATGAATATTTTATGAAACAGGCCTATTTGGAGGCCCAAAAGGCTTTTGATGCCGATGAGGTCCCTGTAGGTGCTGTTATTGTTTGTAAAAATCAAATTATTGCCAGAGGCCACAATTTAACGGAACAACTGACTGATGTTACAGCCCATGCTGAAATTCAAGCCATCACTGCAGCTGCACAATATTTAGGCGCAAAATACCTGAAAGAATGCACGCTTTACGTGACGCTTGAGCCTTGTTGCATGTGCGCCGGTGCTTTATATTGGTCTCAGATTGATAAAATTGTTTTTGCCGCTCGTGATGCAAAAAGAGGAGCAAGTGCAACGGGTGCACAATTATACCATCCGGGCACGCTTGTAGAAAACGGCATTATGGAAGCCGAATGCAGCCAACTACTCAAAGACTTCTTTGCTAAAAAACGCTAGTTATACAACGTTTCGTGTAGTATTTCCATGGTTTTATCCAAATGAAAACCAGGTACGTGTAGTGCTGCATATTTGACCAATAATTTCAGGCCTTCTTTGTAATGTTCATTTGAAAAATTTACTGTTTCATTTGGCCAAAATTGCGCCTTTAAAAACAGTACTAGTTGAGGGTCGTCCACGCTATCTATAGATTCAAGAGGTGCGGAATCAAAGATACCCCTTTTCAAATCAAAGCTCTTTGGATTTTCAGCATCCATTAAAGGCGCATATCCCATTGTCATTAAATACTGCGCTAAAAAAGAAGTTGGAAAAGACTTGTTGTTAATGTTGGTCTCAAGTAAGATTACTTGGGCTCTTAAAAAAGCAAAAAGTGCGGGATCAGGCCCTTGGTGCCGAAGTGTTTGTTTGAGTATATCTGCGAGAAAAAAAACCAAAAGTACTTTTTGAGGCTGCGCATAAATCTGAAACGCCGACCACGCAAAATCAAGTTGATTGATGATGCCAAGATCTGATTCTGGTCTTTTGAAATAACTGAGTTCGTAGAGCCCCAATTGATTCAAGGCCTTTCTTTTTTTCAGGCCACCTTTAAAAATGAACGTTTGATAGCCCCTTTCTTGGGTATAAAAATGCAAAATGCTGCTACTCTCAGAATAAGCTTGTTTGTCAATGAGTAAGCCGAGCTCTTTTGCTTTCAAATCTAAAGTAGCTTAAGCAAAAACCTTAATTTTTGCATCGACTTCAGTCAGTTCAGACCAAGTGCCCATGTAGGTCACGGCTCTTACTTTGCGGTTGTCAATCCAAACGTATTCTTGACCGTCTTTGATGCGGGGTTTATCCATAACTAACCCGTGGTACAAAAAGCCATTTTCTTTGAGCCATTTTTCAGTGACTTCGCGGTCCTTTGCTTCACGGGCAGTAAAGAAAGTAATGATGTTGCCTTCTTGATACCACTTGTTGATCACTTCCCTAGAATTTGGGAAAACTTTAGCACTTGGGTATAATTCGCTCTCTTCGTTTTTGATGTCGTCACAGATTGTGCCGTCAATATCAATTAAGAAGATTTTTGTAGGATTCTCTTCTTCTAAATGCAATTTGGCAACCACTGCATGTTTCACAGTTGTTTGGTCACTTACTTTACAATTAGGCTCTAATTCAAAAACAACCTCAGAACCTTCACTTACTGAATAGCGACCACTGACGATTTTTTTAATCGAAATATCGTTGATTTTATAAGCACCTTGCTCATTTTCAACAAACCATCCTTCCTCACTATTAGGAAGTTGTGGATCTACTAATTGGTAACTTAAGATTCCTTTCATCGCGCTTTGAATTAAAACGCAAAGTTAAAAGGAATTTAGGTTCGGCACCTTATCTTTTTGCTGCTTTGAAGTCAATTTTATAGTAGAAAATTGGGAAGAAGCCGAGCTGTGTTTTCTCAGAGTAAGGCAAGAAGGTTCCGTTCTGCTGATCGATAAAATCTTGGTTCGTTAACGGTGGTCGGTAAGCCAAAGTCAAGAGGTTTTTAGTACCTAGAATATTGACCAAATCGAGTCCGAATTCGTGTGTAACGCGGTCTGCATTTTTACGCCAAGAAATCTTGAGGTCGGCGCGGAAATAATCGCGGAACTGAAGCTCATTGAACATAGAATCTTGGAAGATGATTTCCTTCATGCTATTTGTTGTGGCAATATCAACCAAACCATAACGTTTTCCGCCAGCGGCAGTTACTTTTCCACCTATTCCGATAACACTGCGTTCGCCCACTTTGAATTCTTTTCCTCCTAAGAAATTAACCACATAATTTCCGTTGTAAGAGGTATTGCGCAAAATGCCGTCGCTGCCGCGATATTTAGAATCGTAGACCGTTCCTGAGAATAAGAAAAAGAACGTTTTGTCAAAATACTTTTGAACCGTCAATTCCAGACCATAGTTATAGCCATCCCCAGTGTTTTGTAGTTCATCCATGAAGAGTCTTGAAAAGCCACTACCCACATTAATCATGGAGAATGATGAAGGGGCAACGGTTACCGGAATATTATACAAATATTGGTAATACGCCTCTGTTTTGATATTAAAGCCTTTATTGAATGACTTCTCGTAACCGATTCCTGAATGGGCACTTCTCGAAAAATCCATGTTGATGTTGCTATTTGGATTTGAAACACCTGGTAAAACCTTGTAAGCATAGGTATAGTAAGGCT